>NZ_LYXG01000006.1:0-109184 GCF_001663515.1 Halomonas sp. G11 | reverse complement strand
CCTCCGCCTGCCCAGCCCTGGGCAACCCGCACCCAGCAGCTTGCCGTTTCATTGGGTTCAGCGTAGCGATCCCAGGGGAACTGGACCTTGACCCGGCCATGCTCGTCGCAGTGAATCTCTTCGCCGTCCGGGCCGACCACAAAGGCGACCTGGGGCCCATCGACACGGGGCTTGGGATTTGGCGTGGCGCGCCAGGGGGCATCGCCGGGGATCAGCATGACCTGGTTGTGGTAGCGGGTCATCCCGGCAGCGTCACCCTGCGTGATGCCATCTTCTTCCAGCGCCTGGGGCTGTTCGCCGTGGTGAAGAACACTGATGGCCTGCCAGTCGCGGTTGAGGCTGTCAGTGTCGTGGTCAGTCAGTGTAAAGCGCAGGCCGGGGGCGAGTTCGGGCAGGTCGCTTTCGGCACTGGCGGTGATCGCTTCCCGGCGCAGCTGTTCCAGGCGGATACGGGTAAAGGGCTCGCCGGAGGCGTCCTGCTTGTAGCGGCCAGGGTAGTCGTAGTGTTCGTAGTCCACTTGCTGGCCGTGCTGCTCGACGTCCCGGCCCAGGTGGTCGTGGAACTGCGCATAGGCGGGATTTTTAAAGCTGTAGTCTTTCAGCGTGGCGGACGAACTTCCCACCCGGGCGGTGTGGCTGAGCTTGCGTACATGACGTGTGGGTGCGGTGCCGCCAGCGCGGCTGTGGTACGTGCGCTCGCCGAGATGGGTCAGTACCTGCGGGTCGTCAGCAAACACCAGTCGGTGGGCGCCGCCGTCACTATCCTCGAACTCATGAAAGTAAAACAGGCCCTCTTCCGCGGCCAGGCGCTCGATAAAGGCAAGGTCGGTCTCGCGGTACTGCACGCAGTACTCGCGCTCGGCAAGCTCGCGGGTGACCGCAAAGGCCACGTCGCGGATGCCGCGCTCGTCGCACAGGGTATTGATGATGGTGAGCGGGTCGACTTTCTGGAAGATGCGCGAGTTGTGGCGCAGTGAAAGCCGCCATAGCGCCGGGCGCAGCACCAGGGAGTAGAAAGTACGGCGATGGCCGCGGTCGCCGCGGCCAAACTCGCTGACAATACCGTGCACCCGGCGCAGCGGTTCGCCGTCCTGCCAGATGGTGAGTGTTGCTTCACGATCCAGGAGGTCGGCAGCCTCCAGGCTGCCATCACGGCTGGCCAGGTTGAGCGCCAATTCGAAAGGCTGGGAGAACGCTTCGCGGTGGGTGAAGTCGATCACCGCGACATCATCCACCCCCGGTAGCCTTAGGGTGAACTGCAGGCCTGTCTCCGCCCCCATCCTTTCCGACATCATGCCGCTCCCCGGATCGTCAACTACTAATAAAGACGATCAGAATAGCGAGCCAGAAGCGAAGCGCAACCCTTGCAGGGCACGTCACAGCGATCTCTTACACGTGTAGGAGATCGCTTACAATGAGCGCCTTTGAGCCGTTATGTTTCCACTGTCGGCGCGCTGATAAGACGACTCGCCGCCTCGCTCAACGGTGCCAGCTGGTTAGCAATCAGGCGTAACTGGCTCTGGATGGGCCGGTAACGCGTGGCGGCGTTTTCCTCTTTGGCTGGGTCTTGGTCATCGAGCTGTGCGATCAGCGCCTCGGCCTGGGTCGACAGTGGGGTGATCGGCTGGCGATTTTGAAGCTGCTCGGCGAGCTGGTCGAGCAGTTCGCACATGCGCGTGGCGGCGGGCACAGACGCGCTGTCGTCCTCGTCGTCGGCTAGCTGGTGGCGATGGGCACCGAGTGCCGAAAGGTGGCTCAGCAGGGTGTTGGAGAGCACCAGAAAGCGCAGCCCGTTGTCGGCATCCTGCTTACGGTAATGCCCCGGCTCGTGAAGCATATTGGTGAGCAGCGTGGACAACGCCGCATCGGCGTTATGCGCATTGCGCCGTGCCAGGCGATACGCTAAATCGTCCTGCTTGCCTTCTTCGTACTGGTGAATGATTTCTTCCAGGTAGCGGCGATGGTTGGTCAGCACATGCGCGGCCTCGCGATTCAGCCGCCGACCTTGCCAATCGGGCAAAATGAAGAATACCGCCAGGCCCGCGATCAGGGCGCCAATCAGCGTATCGAACAGGCGCGGCCAGATAAGATCGAAGCCGTCACCCACCTGATTGAAACTGCACAGCACCAGCAGGGTGATCGAGGCGGTGGCGATCACGTAGTGCTTTTCGCGGTTGGCGAAGAACGATACCCCCGCGGCGACCGCGATCAAGCTTTGTACCAGTGGTTGCGGGAACAGGCTGATCGACGCCCAACCGACGATCAATCCCAACACCGTGCCCATGATCCGCTGAGAGAGGAAACGTCGTGTGGTGGCAAAGTTGGGCCGACAGACAAACAACGTGGTGAGCAGAATCCAAAAGCCCTGCTGAGGGTCAATCCACTGCATGATCCCGTAGCCGGTCATTAGCGCGATGGAGAGTCTCACTGCATGGCGAAAAGTGGGCGAGCCCAAGGTAAAGTTGAGCCGCACCCGTTTCCAGGCTTCCAGCAGGCTAGAGGGTGAACGGTCGTAAAGCGCGCTGTCACGGCGTTCGCTGCCGGTGTCCGGATTGTGCGCACTGGCAATCTGCGCTTCCAGGGTGGTCAGGTTGTCGGCCAGTGCGTTGAGCGGGCGCATGAGCGGGCGCCACTCGGGTTTTTCCCGGTCGTCAAGGTTATCAATCGAGGCGCGTAGATCAGCCAGGGCCTGCTCGCTTTGTTCGTGGCCGAACGGGCGGTTGAGCAGTAGCGACTTGGCTAGCTGACGGCAGGCACGACCTTGTTGATCAAGCAGCCGCTGGCAGCGAAACAGCACGTCATGGTGAAAAAACGCCTCGGTCAGGGCGCTATACGGGTAGTGAGTGGAGCTTGCGCGCTCGTGGATATCCTGGGCGATAAAGTAGATGCGTAGATACCGGTTGAGCTTCTGGTCACCCCGCTGGCCTTCCAGGCGACGAAAGATCATCTCCTTGGCCTGATTAAGTGCGGTGACGACCTTGCCGTTCTGACGTGCCAGCGCCACACGGCGGGCCTCGACATCCACGCCCCGGACCGGCTCGAACAAGGCCGACTTCAAGATCAGAAATTCCCCCAGCGCCTTGTATACCCGCGCCATGCTCTGCTTGACCGGTTGGCGCGAAAAAAGCGCACACCAGATGACCGAAATAACGCCGTACCAGGCGGCACCCGCCAGGAGCAAAAGCTGGCGGTAGGCGACATCTTCATCCACCCCGCCGTGCTGTTCAATGTTGATCATCGAATAGATCGACAGAATCAGTGTACCGGAGGCGATGGTGGCGTAGCGTTGGCCAATGGCCCCGAGCATGATCAGGGTAAAGGTCGACACTGCCAGCCACAGGGCAAACAGCCACGGCCAGGGGAACAGCCACTGTACGATGAACGACGCCGAGGCAAAGCAGGCAAGCGTCACCAGTAGCGCCTGAAAGCGACCCTCCCAGCTGTCGTCGGTTTCCGACAGGGCGCTGGCGATAATACCCAGAAACAGCGGGATGACCAGCGCGACATCGCCCAGCAGCGCGCTCAGCAGTAGCGCACCGCTGAAGGCGATAAACACGCGCAGGCTGTAGGCGAACTTATCCAGCGTCCAGAGGCGGCGCAGCGGTAAGGCGATGGGCATAGAGACTCTTATAGTTAGATACTAGACTTTAGTATAACGCTGTGGGCGGTGGATGTCGCCACTTCCGCTCCCAACGGTTGAGCGTTCTAAAAAATAGCGCACTAAAGCCCTATGATTGAAACAGTAACCTTTCGATACTCGGAGTGACTCTAAAAAAAACAGGATACTCCTATGGATCTCAAGCTGCTGCTGGACTGGCGTCTGCACCTCACGGTGATTGTGACGTCGATGTTTGCCGAGTGGGTCGGCATCGTACGTATTCCCCTTGGGCCAGGAACACTGCTGTTACTACCGCTGCTCTACGCCTTTGTAATTGGCGTACTGTTCAATCCTCATCTTTTCTCGACAATGGGCAAGGTCATTCCCAAACCGGTCAGCAATGCCGCAGGCCCGATCATTCTGGTCGCTATTTTGCCGTTTATTGCCAAGTTTGGCTCCACCATTGGTCCTGCCATTGAGCAAATTATTGCGGCGGGCCCGGCGCTGATACTCCAGGAACTGGGCAATTTGGGCACCATGCTGATCGCGCTGCCCTTTGCGGTCTTGGTGCTTAAAATGGGTCGGGAATCGATCGGGGCTACCTACTCTATCGCCCGCGAACCCAATATTGCCATTATTTCAGACCGTTACGGGCTAAGAAGTCCGGAGGGTATCGGCATCATGGGTGTTTATGTCGTGGGCACCATGTTTGGCACGCTCTACTTTGCCTTGATGGCGGGCTATATCGCCTCGCTAGATATTCTCGATATTCGTGCTCTGGCCATGGCCTGTGGGGTGGGCAGTGGCAGCATGGTGGCAGCGTGTTCGGCTGCCTTGGCCGAAGCGGCTCCGGCATCCAAGGATGAGCTGCTCGCCTTTGCCGGGGCCAGCAACCTGCTCACCTACGCCACCGGTCTGTATATCTCGCTATTTATCGCGCTACCGGTCACCGAGTGGATGTACAAGCGCTTAAAAGGTTCGCGTCAGGAGGTTAGCCATGAAAACTCATGAGAGTACGGTCGATCAGTTTGATGCCGAAGCGCTAAAAGAGCTGCGCCCGGAAAACCAGCTCGGCAAAACGGCTTTGGTACTGGCCGCCGTGTGTATCGCTGCGTGGTTTAGCAATATCGTCAACGGTTCGCCGCTGTTAGACGCGCTGCCCGGCATGCTGATTCTGTATGTGATGGTCATTATCGGTTTGGTGATTGGCCGTTTTTGCCCATTTTACCTACCCAGCGTGGCCTGGGTGTCGCTGGTGAGCATTATCGCAACGCTGCCCTTTTTTCCGGGTAACGGCTGGATAATCGCCCGATTGGCCGAAGTGGACTTTCTTGCGGTGGTCACACCGGTACTGGCCTACGCAGGGCTGGCGCTTACCGGTCGTGAGTTTGCCATGTTCAAGCAAACTGGCTGGAAGCTGGTGATTGTGGCCCTGCTGGTCTTTACCGGTACCTTTATTGGCTCTGCCGTTGTCGCCCACTTGATGCTTTAAGGACAAGACGATGACTGCTTCAGTAGACTTACCGGAGAATGAAGCGCTAATCGCCTGGCGCCACGATTTTCACCAACACCCGGAAACCGCCTTTGAGGAGCACCGCACCAGTGCGCGTATTGCCGAGCTGCTGACTGAGTGGGGATTTGAGGTAACCACCGGGATTGCCGGAACGGGTGTGGTAGCCGCTCTGGATGGTCAACAAGGTGAAGGTAAAACCATCGGCCTGCGGGCCGATATCGACGCCTTGGATATTCGCGAAGAGACTGCGCTTGCCTACGCGTCGCAAACGCCGGGCAAGATGCACGCCTGCGGCCACGATGGACACACAACGATGCTGTTGGGCGCTGCCTGGGCGTTAAAGCAGCAGCCGGATTTCAAAGGCCGGGTGGTGTTTATCTTTCAACCCGCCGAAGAGAACGCAGGCGGCGGCCGGGTGATGGTTGAAGAGGGGCTGTTTGAGCGCTTTCCCATGGATGCCGTGTACGGCTTGCATAACTGGCCGGGGCTGCCCGTAGGCGTCGCCGCGGTGCACGACACCGACGTCATGGCCGCCTTCGACATCTTTAGCCTGACGCTGACTGGCAAGGGCTGCCATGCGGCGATGCCCCATTTAGGTACTGATACGGTTTTGGCGAGCTGCCAACTGATCGGCCAGCTGCAAGGGCTGGTAAGCCGCGAAACGCCACCGGACAAATCTGCCGTGCTGAGCATTACCAGCATTAACGCGGGGGATACGTTTAACGTAATTCCCGAGCAGGTGGCGCTGCGCGGCACGCTGCGCTGCTTTGATATGACGCTTAAAGAGCACTTGGAGACGCGCTTTAAGCAGGCGATTGCCAGCCTGGCGGAGTTTCATGGCTTGACCGTTGAGCTGGATTACCAGCGCTGCTATCCCGCCACTATCAATACCCCTGAAAACGCGCAGCACTGCGCCTCGGTGCTGGAGCGCTTACTCGGTAGCGAGAACGTGATCCGCAACCCACCGCCCAGCATGGCCTCTGAGGATTTCTCGTTTCTACTTGCCGAGCGCCCCGGCGCCTATATCTGGATGGGCAACGGCGAGGCGTCCGCGTCGCTGCACAACCCGCGCTATGACTTTAACGACGCACTATTGCCGCTAGGCGCACGCTACTGGGTGGAGCTGGTAAGCGCACTGCTCGTCTAAATCGTTACTTTTTTTAACTACAAGCGTTATTCGCTCTCTGATGCCCAATGGGTAGGGGAGCGTCTACGCCAAATATCAACACCGAACACGGCGTTTCGTTACCCAAAAAGCGCTGTAGGGAGTTATAGAATGTCTTTAACCATTACAGTCATCGGGCTGGGGCAGATGGGCGGCAATATGGCGCTCACCCTTAAAGCAGCAGGGTTTGCAGTAACGGGTAGTGATCTATTTGAGCAGGCGCGGTCACGCCTCGCTGCCCAGGGGTTACCCGTCGTGGCGCCCGAAGAACTACCTGCAAGCGATGTATACCTTCTGTCGCTGCCGACTTCCGCCCATGTGCGCGAGGTGATCGAGCAATCACCGGGCTTACTCAGCCTAGCGCCGAAAGGCAGTGTGATTGTGGATACGTCGACAAGTGATCCTCAGGTTAGTCGCGAACTGGCTGAAAACGTCATCTCAGCGGGTCTTCAATGGCTGGACGCCCCCGTTAGCGGCGGCCCTAAAGGCGCTGCCAGCGGCAAGCTAGGGATGCTGTTAGGGGGCGATGAAAGCACTATCGAACGCGTATTGCCGATGCTGGAAGCCATGTCGGCTAAGCGTACCCATGTGGGCGGCCCGGGCAGCGGCCATGTGGTCAAGCTTGCCAATAATTACCTGTGTGCCGCGCACTTGTTAACCACCGCCGAAGCCGTTGCTATGGCAGCCAAGGCGGGTGTTGACCCCGCGGCCTGCTTGGCAGGCCTTAACAATGGTTCTGGGCGCAGCGCGGTCAGCGAGGTGAACTTCCCAGAGTGGGTGTTGAGTGAGCGTTTCGATTCTGGCTTTACCACCGGTTTGATGCGTAAGGATTTACGTTTGGCCCGGGATGCCGCTGAGCAACTGGATATCCCCTCGCCGCTGTTACAAGCCGTGGTCGATGCCTGGCACGCGAACCCCGAACAACCAACCGATAGCGATGATTTTAACCATATCACCACGCCGATATTAGCGCGTGCCAGCCAGGCGGAGGAGCCGTCATGAACGCACTTAGCCAACATGCCCAAGACCACCTTGCCACGCTGCTCGAAGGTTTTGGGTTAACGGCCACCACGCTGCTGAGCAACTGGGTTGATGGCGAATTAGTCGCGGGTGATGGTGAAATGATCAGCCTGATTAACCCAGCCACCGGCGAAACACTGGTGGGCTATCACGACGCGGGTGCTGGGCTTATTGAGCGTGCCACCCAAGCGGCACAGCGAGGCCAACGTGAATGGATGGCGCTCACCGCCAGCGAGCGCGGACGTCGCATGAACGCCGCCGTACGCGGCCTGGCGGGCCATGAAGAGGCGCTGGCTCAGTTGGAAAGTGTGGTGGCCGGTAAGCCGATTCGTGACTGCCGGGCTGAAGTCGGCAAAGTGCGCGAGATGTTCGAGTACTACGCGGGCTGGTGCGATAAGCAGCACGGCGAAGTGATTCCAGTGCCTACCTCGCATCTTAACTATGTGCGCCATGTACCTTACGGCGTGGTGGGGCAGATTACCCCCTGGAATGCCCCGATGTTCACCTGTGCCTGGCAGTTGGCCCCGGCTATTGCGGCGGGCAACGGCGTAGTACTGAAGCCTTCTGAGCTGACGCCCTTCTCATCGGTGGTGATTGCCAAACTACTCGAAAGCGGCGGGCTTCCTAAAGGGCTGATTAATATCGTCAACGGGCTGGGCAAGTCGACCGGCGCAGCACTGACCGACCACCCTGCCATCAGCAAACTGGTATTTGTGGGTTCCCCCCAGAGCGGACGCATGATTGCCGAAGCGGGCGCGAGGCGGCTGGTGCCCAGCGTGTTAGAGCTGGGGGGCAAATCCGCCAATATCGTGTTTGCCGATGCTAAGCTGGATGAAGCCGTTGCGGGCGCCCAGGCGGCCATTTTTGCCGCCGCTGGCCAAAGCTGTGTGGCAGGGTCGCGCTTATTGATTGAGCGCGGAATGTTTGAGCAGGTCACCACCCGCTTGGCGCGGGCGGCGGAGCAGATTGCGGTGGGCCTGCCCAGTGATGAAGCGACCCGGATGGGGCCGCTGCAGAATCGCCGCCAATTTGATCAGGTCACCCGCATGATTGATGCGGCGGTAGCCGCTGGTGCAACGTTGTTAACGGGCGGTAAACGACCAGAGGGATTACCTGACGAGGCTCAGGGCTATTTTATCGCCCCTACCGTGCTGGTCGATGTCACCCCTGATATGAAGATCGTCCAGCAAGAGGTGTTTGGCCCGGTGCTGGTGGCCATGGCCTTCGACGATGAGGCTCAGGCCATTCAACTCGCCAACGAAACACGTTTTGGCTTGGCTGGTGCCGTTTGGAGCCAGGACGTAGCAAGGGCACATCGCGTCGCCGGGCAACTGCGTGCGGGCACGGTATGGATCAATAGCTACAAGGCGATTAGCGTGATGTCGCCTTTTGGTGGCTTTGGCGATAGCGGCTTTGGTCGCTCCAGCGGTTTGGATGGACTGCGCGAATACACGGTGCCGCAAAGCGTCTGGGTGGAAACCGCCCCCGAAGCCAGCGTGGCGTTTGGTTACGGCAGTGGTGTTGGTTGATCGCTTACCGAGCCGGGGTTTCGGAATGCCTGCATCCAGCGCTGCAGGTGGCGTAGCAGCAGAATACTGGCCTTGGGCTGTTGGCGGCCTACCCGCGTGACCATGTGGGCCTGGGAGCGCTGAAAAAGTGGGTTATCTACGGGGCGCGCCACTAACGTGCCGAGCTCTAAATCGTGGGCGACGGCAAAGGCGGGCAGGAGGGTAATGCCCATGCCGCTACGCACATACTGGGCCAAGATCACCATTGAGTTGGTATTCATCGCCATGCGCGGGGCTATACGCGACTGCTGAAAGGCTTGGTCAACCATTTGACGCACCCCATGGGTAGTGTCCCACATGGCCATGGGCTGGTCGCTAAGCTGGGTAAGCGTGAGCGGTGCCGTTTGGCTGGTTAACGGGTGGTCGGGCGGCAGAATGGCCATGAGTGGCTGAGGCTTGGATGCCCAGAAGCGTAGCTGGGGGTGGGTTCGCTCATGGAACATCAAGCCGATGTGCGAGTGATCGTCGACAATGGCGTCAATAATGCCCGAGGTGCCTGCGGTATGGATATCGAGCTGAATGCCCGCATAGCGTTGGGTAAATTCATGCAGCGGGGATGCGACTAGGTCACTGACAAACCCTTCACCGACGGTAAGCGATATCTTGCCGGTTTCCATGCGCTGGTAGGATTCAAGTGACTCAATAAACCCTTCATCAAGGGCGCCGCGGCGTTCGCAGTATTCAAGCAACATTTCGCCTACCGGGGTAGGCGAAATGCCATCGCGATGACGTTCCATCAGGGTGGCTCCCAAGGCTTCTTCCAGCAATGCAATTTGCCGACTAACCGCCGAGGGAGCAATGTCCAAGCGCGCCGCTGCGCGGCGCACTGAACCAGACTCCAGGGTAACGCGGAAGTACACCAAGCGTTGATGAGGAATGTCCATCGATAGCTGTTAGACCCCTGCCGTTAGCTGATCCCCGTACCCTTTTGCCAATCGCGAAATGCTACAAATACTTGAGCAGTTTCTGCAGCTTGTTCATATCGGCGGAGTCGCCTACCAGGCGGACCTCGCCGTTGATCATGCCGTCGAGGAAGGCTTGCTGCGTGGGCTTCTTGAGGATGCGTAAAGCGGCCTCGTCGTCGCGAAAGCGCAGTTCAAGGTCCAGGTCGACCGGCAGTCCCTTACCAGAGGTAATGCTGGTTGGCGTCATCCGGTAATGGCGGGCAGTACCCAAATCTTCTGTGGCAATGCCCCAGTCAAGGCCGCGCATGCGTTCCAATTGTTCACGAAAGCGCGGCTTGCGGCGCAGGGCACGTTTGAGCAGAAAGCCCAACAGCCACAGCGTCAGCTTGAGCTTCATCAGGAAACGGCGTCCTTTAGCGCTTTGCCTGGCTTGAAGGCGACATTTTTGCTGGCCGGGATCTGCAGCGGCGCACCGGTCTGCGGGTTTTTGCCGGTACGCGCCGCACGCTCACGGACGGTAAAGGTGCCAAAACCAATCAGGGCAACGTCTTCGCCTTTGGAAACGCTGTTGGTAATTTCATCAAGGATCACGTTGAGGACTTGGCCCGCTTTGTCTTTGGACAGGTCGGCGTTTTCTGCAATGGCGGCGGCAAGTTCAGGTTTACGCATAAGGAAACTCCCTTTGTTTAATGATCGTGCAAGATACACTGTCGTGTTGTTGGTCAGGACACTGCAGGCCTGGCCGTCATTTCAGCCAAGCCGCCAGCGCCGCGAAATTTAGCCTAGCAGCGTAGGGGCTGCTCTGGAAAGCTCCACTTTCCTTTTCACGCAGCTGCCTGTCAATGCAAATCCAATCAAACGTCCGTCTCCATCTTCAGCGATTGCCGTCATGTCACCGCCTTCGCCTTCGATCCGCCAGCGTTCGGGTGGCTGGACAGGTGGGTAAGCAACCACCGGTAACAGGGGCGTTTTGACGATCACCGGCCATGCCCCAAAGCGCACCGCCGTGGGTGTGCCGGACAGGGTGGCGGCCAGCGCCTGGGCGCTGGCTTGCAGCGGCTGGACGTACATGGCGTTGACGCCATCGACGCAGGCAACGTCGCCCAGGGCGTCGATATCCGGGTGAGAGGTGCGCAGTTGCCGGTCCACCAGGATACCGCTGGCGGAAACCGTGAGCCCTGCTGTCTCGGCCAGAGCGGTACGCGGGGTCAACCCCGTCGCCATCAAGATGACATCGGCGTTGAGCGTGTCGTCGTTATCCAGCGTCAGCGTTACGCCGGGGGCATCATTAAGGGCCATGGTCTGGATGGTTCTGCCCAGGGCAAGATGGATGCCTGCGTCAACAAACGCCTCGCCGAGTGCGCGGCCCAGGGGGGCAGGCAACAAGCGGGAAAGCGGTGTGGCATCGGGGGCTATAACAGTGACGTCATGACCGCCCGCGTGCAGATCGTTGGCAAACTCGCAGCCGACCAGGCCTGCGCCGATCACCGCTACACGCGCGGGCGTTGTCCCCAGGGCATGATGAAAACGGCGGTAGTCGTCAAGGTCGTTGACGGTAAAGCAATGCGCTTTGACGGGGTCGGGTATCGCCATGGGCACCCGCGGTTCGGCGCCGGTGGCCAGCACCAGGCGGTCGTAGCCAAGCGCTTGGCCATCTTCCAGCCGCAGCGAGCGGTTCGCCACGTCAATCTGGCGGACGGGGGTATGAGGGATCACTCGAGCGTCAAGCGATTCGGCAAGCGCCGTGGCGTTGCGCTGTGCGAGCTTTTCGGGCGGCAGGCGCTTGGCGAAGCCGGTGGACAGCAGCGGTTTGGTATAGTCATCGCCGCTATCGGCGCTGATCAAGTGCAGGGTGCGTGTATCGCCTTTGCGGCGCAGCGCACGGGCAAGACCAACGCCCGCCATGCCAGTGCCAACAATAACGAGCTCAGCGTGTGATGAGGGCATCCGGGTATCCAGTGGTCAGTGGGACAAAAGCCTGTAAAGCCCACATGTTACACTAGGTGATCGTTTAATTGCCTGGAGCCTCTGGTGTCGCGTCACTGTGTTGGAACCGCCCCTGATCTGCCATGTTGGCGTCCCATTAGCGCGCTGCGTCCGGCGATGAGCGCGCCGTGGTGGCAATGGGTTGCCTCCACGGACTCACTGACGGCGCGTATTGTCTCCGCAGGGGGCGAGCGGCCTTTTCGCGTGCGTTTGTTGCGCCAGGGTGTCGGCTTTCCCCGGCCGCATGAGGCCCTGGCGCTGGGTATGCCAGCCCGGCGTTATGCGTGGCTCCGTGAGGTTGCCCTGTGCGTGGATGAAACGCCATGGGTCGTGGCGCGCTCGGTGGCTCCCCTCAAGGCGCTCGGGGGCCAGTGCCTGGAACGCCTGGGGGAGCGCTCATTGGGCAGTTGGCTGTTTCGCCAGCCGGACCTGGTGCGTAGCCCGCTGTATGCCACGCGCCATGCGCCTGGTTTTGCTTTCCCTGGCGATGATCGTATTAGCAGCCTGTGGGGGCGCCGCTCGGTATTTCAGAACGGCGGTAAGAATGGCGGGTTATCGCTGCTGGTGCAGGAATACTTTTTATCGACCATGACGGATGATCTTGCGCTGCCTTCGCGCTAGGCTAAGGCAGCGTCTCTTGGATGGGTGAGGTAAGCATGGATCGTTCTTTATTGCGGCCAACCGGGTTGAGTCGGCTGGCGGACTTCATACAGCTGATGCGCCTGGATCGGCCGATTGGCACCTGGCTGCTGATGTGGCCAACGTTATGGGCCTTATGGGTGGCTGCTGAGGGCGTACCCGGTCGCAATGTGCTGTTGATTTTTATCGCCGGGGTCTACGTCATGCGCGCGGCGGGCTGCGTGGTCAATGATTACGCCGACCGTCACGTCGACGGTCACGTCAAACGCACCAAGCATCGCCCCCTGGCCACCGGGCGGATCAGCGAGACCGAGGCGCAGCTGCTGTTTATCGGGCTGGTGGCCGCGGCCTTCATGCTGGTGCTGTTGACCAACTGGTTTACCGTACTGTTGTCGCTAGGCGGCGTGGTGCTGGCCTTCATCTACCCGTTCATGAAGCGCTACACGCATTTCCCCCAGGTGGTGCTGGGGGCGGCGTTTTCCTGGGCGATTCCGATGGCCTTCGGTGCAGTCCTGGGGTACGTGCCGGTAGAGGCGTGGCTGCTGTTCATCGCCAATGTACTGTGGACGGTTGCCTATGATACCCAGTACGCCATGGTGGATCGCGACGACGATATAAAGATCGGCATTAAATCGACGGCCGTGCTGCTGGGTAATGCCGACCGGCTGGTGATTGGGCTGCTTCAACTGGCCACGCTGGCACTGCTGGCCTGGGTGGGCGCGCGCATCGGGCTGGGCGGTTTTTTCTGGCTCGGCCTGGCGGGGATGGCGGCGACCTTCGTCCACCAGCAACGCTTGATCCGTCACCGTGAACGGGATGCCTGTTTTCAGGCGTTTCTGAATAATCACTGGTCCGGCCTGCTGGTGTTTGCCGGTATTGCGCTGAGTTGGTGGCCAGCGGCTGGCTAATCTCCGCCAGTGTCATAGAATTGTCATCAAGTCATGGTGTGATCGTCATGTACCTGTCACTGGATTACTTTCTATCGGACACCGTGAGGCTCTGGAATGACCGCCAAGACCGTCTTGATCGTCGATGATGAAGCATCCATTCGCGAGATGATCGCGGTGGCGCTGGAAATGGCCGACTACCGTGTTCTTGAAGCGGACAACGCTCAGGACGCCCACGCCATGGTCGTTGATCATCAGCCTGACCTGCTGTTGCTCGACTGGATGATGCCCGGTACCAGCGGCATCGAGCTGGCCCGGCGCCTCAAGCGCGAGGAAACCACCGCCGAACTGCCGATCATCATGCTCACCGCCAAGGGGGAAGAAGACAATAAGATACAGGGCCTCGAGGCGGGAGCCGATGATTACATCACCAAACCGTTTTCGCCCCGTGAACTCGTGGCACGCCTCAAGGCAGTGCTGCGCCGTGCAACACCGCGTGGTGTGGAAGATCCCATCGAAATTAATGGGCTGCTGCTTGACCCGGTGGGCCACCGGGTAAGTGCCAACGGTAAAGACCTGGATATGGGGCCGACCGAATACCGGCTGTTACAATTCTTCATGACCCACCAGGAACGGGCCTACACACGCAGCCAGTTACTCGACCAGGTGTGGGGAGGTAATGTGTACGTGGAAGAGCGCACTGTGGATGTGCATATTCGTCGGCTACGCAAAGCCCTGGGTGACGCGCATCAGAACTTGATTCAAACGGTTCGCGGTACCGGCTACCGCTTCTCCGCTCGAGCTTAACCGTGCGTTTGTGGAGCCGTGAACTGTGGCGTTTGCTAGGTTGGGCGCTACTCGGCACCTGTCTGGGCTGGCTGCTTGGCCTGCCGGGCCTGGGGTTGGCCGGTGGCTTCGCGATGTGTCTGGTCTACCATTTGCGGCAATTGCGCGCCGCCTACCGTTGGCTGACGCAGCGCCCGCAGGACGAGCCGCCCGCTGCAAGGGGCCTGTGGGGCGAATTGTTCGATCGTCTGTACCGTTATCAAAAAAGCCAACGCATTACCCAGAGCCGTCTCCGCTCGACGCTTGCCCGCATTCAGGAATCCTCGGAAGCCATGCGCGACAGCGTGGTGATGCTCGACCGCCACGGCGACCTGGAATGGTGGAACAGTGCTGCCAGCAACATGTTGGGGCTGCAAACCGCCCACGACCGCGGTCAACATATTACCAATCTGCTTCGCGACCCGCGGTTCATCAGCTATTTCAACGCCCGCGACTACAGTGAGCCGCTGACGCTCACGTCGCCGATCGATGAGCGTCGCATTCTGCAGTACCAGATTACTCTTTACGGTGACGACGAGCGCCTAGTCATGGCGCGTGATATTACGCGGCTGCATCAGCTAGAGCAGATGCGTCGCGACTTTGTGGCCAACGTCTCCCATGAGCTGCGCACACCGTTAACCGTATTGTCGGGCTACCTCGAAACCTATGGCGAGATGGCTGATCAGCTCCCCCCCCGTTTAGGGCGCAGCATCGGGCAGATGCAGGCCCAGACACAGCGCATGCAAAACCTGGTCAACGACCTGTTGCTGCTGTCGCGGCTGGAAATCGATCAGGGTGGACAGGATCATCAGCCCATGGACGTGACGTCCCTGTTAAACAGTGTCGGGGCCGATGCGCTGGCGCTTTCCGAGCATCAGCACACGCTCACCATTGAAGGCGACTACCCCGCGCAGTTGGTGGGCAGCGAGCAGGAAATCCGCAGTGCCATTTCTAACCTGGCGTTCAATGCGGTACGTTATACGCCCGCTGGCAGCGAGATTACGCTGCGCTGGAAAGCGTTCGGTCAGGGTGCTTGTATCGAAGTGTGCGACGACGGCGAGGGGATTGATCCAGTGCATATTCCGCGTCTTACCGAGCGCTTTTATCGCGTCGATAAAGGCCGCAGCACCGCCACCGGGGGCACCGGGCTTGGGCTTGCCATCGTCAAACATGTATTGCTTCGCCACGACGCCCAGTTGCAAATCGACTCGCATCCGGGCGAAGGTGCCCGTTTCCGCTGTGTTTTCCCCGCGACCCGCCTGAGCACATCTGCCACGCCGCCGCGTAGCGTCCCCACGGTTACATAGTTCGCGGCTGCGCTGCTGGGCATCCGCGTCACATGTGTCATTACGGCACATGCCTAGCGTATCCAAATGACACTCCTTGGCGATCAAGCGGTCTGGATAGAATTATTTAACTCTTTGTTATTATTGATGAATAATCCATTATTTGAATAGCTGGCACAGAGGCTGCTCTCTATTAGGTAAGACAGTATCTGTCACTGTAAGATGCAGAAAACTGTTGATACTTTTCTTTACGAAACAAAGAAAAGTAACTACGCTTAGACAGTAGCCCAATGCTGAGCAAGGATGTTCTGCATTAGCAGGGATGATTCAAGATTCATTGGATGAGTCTAGAAGGCGGTCACACTGCCAGTCAGGGTAACGTCCACGGTTGGAGTCCCGCAAAAGGATTGGAAGCTGGTAAGCACCACCGCCTAAAATGATCACTGTCGAAGACCCCGCCTTGGCGGGGTCTTGTTTTTGTCAGCCTTTCAACAACGTCAGCTTTCCCTTCTTTCAGCCTCTGTATACTGGCCTTGCGCATACGTCAAGAACGCTTGGTCACCGACCGGGCATGGCGATAATGGTCGTCCCACATCAGCACCGCCCCGGCCACGGCACCGGGAATCAAAAACAGGTTGGCCAGCGGGATCCACGTCAATAGCGTGACCAGGCCGCCGTAGCTTAAGCTTTGCCACCAGCGAGCCGATAGGCGACCGCGCATATCGCGAAACGCTACCTTGTTGTTATCCATCGGGTAATCCAGATAGGTGATGGCCATCACCCAGGCGGAAAATAGCGCCCATAGCAGGGGTGCCAACAGGTTAAGCCCTGGAATCCAGCCAATCACGAACAGCAGTGCGGCACGGGGCAGGATATAACCCAGCTTGACCATTTCGCGGCCCAGCGCATCAATGGTCGTTTTGGCCAGCCCCCGATCATCCTGAGGTTCACGCCCGGTGACCTGAACTTCAACTTTAGCGGCCAAGAAGCCGTAAAACGGTGCCGCAATCAAGCTGGTCACCAGCGTGAAGGTAAAAAACACCACGACCAACAGGCTAAGCACGAAAAGTGGCCAGATAAGCCACGACAGCCAGTCCAGCCAACTGGGCACCATACTCATCCAATGCGCCAACCAGCCCTCAAAGCGGCTTATCACAAAGCTGAACATGCTGACGTAGACCAGCAGATTGACCAGGATGGGTAAAAAGACATAACGCCTTAGCCCAGGCTTATAGACACAACGTGTGCCTCGGCTGATGGCAGTGAATGCATCTAGCATGAAAACGTGTGACTCCTCAATAATGACAACGCCCTGGCTGCCGTGCAGCCAGGGCGTATTGCATGAGGAATCAGGGGGCAGGTCAAGACTTTTTCGGTGCTGCCTGCTGGTCCAGTGTCTCAGGGTCGGTATGGCGGATATCCAGCCCCTTGACGAGGTAGACGACGTGCTCGGCCAGGTTGTTGGCGTGGTCACCCACCCGCTCCAGTGCGCGCAGCACCCACATGATGCTGAGTACCGAGGTGATCGAGCGCGAATCTTCCATCATGAAGGTCATCAAGGAACGCATGGCGCTGCCGTATTCACTATCGACAAACTCATCCTCACGCACGACCTGCATGGCCAGTTCGGTGTCGAAGCGGGCAAAGGCGGTCAGCGAATCGCGCAACATTTTACGCACGTGCTCGCTGATATGGCGCACTTCCACCAGCCCGCGAAGGGGGTTGCTGCTCTCGCTCAGGCTGAGCGCATTGCGGGCGATCTTGCTGGCTTCATCGCCGATCCGTTCCAGGTCAGAGGTAGCACGGATGACGGCGAGCACCAGGCGCAAATCCGAAGCGGCCGGCTGACGACGCGCGAGAATACGCGTGCACTCGTCATCAATCTGCAGTTGCAGGTCATTGACCTGACGGTCGTTGTCGCGGACTTTCTCGGCCAGCCGCGAGTCACTTTCCAGGAGCGCGAAGACGGCGTCCTGCACCTGTTTTTCCACCATGCCGCCCATGGCCATCAGGTGGGTCTTGAGTTCTTCCAACTCATGATTGAATTGGCGCGAGATATGCTGGCTGTGAGTATCGCTGGTAATGTCCATGGAGCCCTCCTAACGGGGTTGCGTAAACCTAAGCCATACGGCCGGTTATATAGTTTTCGGTTCGTTGTAGACGAGGATTAGTGAAAACGTGGTCGGTGGGTCCGTACTCTACAAGCTCACCCTGTTGCAGGAAGGCAGTGTAATCAGACACACGGGCCGCCTGCTGCATATTGTGAGTCACCAACACTAACGTTAGCTGAGATTTCAGATTTCGAATCAACTCTTCTATCTTGAGCGTCGAAATCGGGTCAAGCGCCGATGCGGGCTCGTCAAGCAGCAGCACGTCGGGCTGCACCGCCAGCGTCCGCGCGATGACCAGGCGCTGCTGTTGCCCGCCTGACAGCTGCCAGGCAGAGCGATGCAAGCGGTCCTTGACTTCATCCCACAGGGCTGCCGAGGTAAGCGCCCACTCGATGATGTCATCCCGTTGGCGCTTGGCGAGCCGTTTCTGCAAGCGCAGACCAAAGGCGACATTTTCGTAGATCGACATCGGAAAGGGGTTAGGGGTCTGGAACACCATACCCACCCGACGGCGCAGCTCTGTGACGTTCATTTCCGGCGCATGAATATTATGTCCTTCAAGGCTGATCTCACCGCTGTGGCTGACCGACTCATTAAGGTCATGCAAGCGATTGATTGCTCTCAAAAAAGTCGATTTGCCACACCCGGAAGGGCCGATAAAGGCCGTGACCCGGTGGCGCGGGACCTGCAGCGTTAGCCGTTGCAAAGCCGGTTTCCCTGCGTAGGCCAGGCTGAACTGGTCAATCTCCAGACAGCACTGATCCGCTGGGAAATGCGTCACGGGGGCCTGCGTGTCCTGATCGACGTGTCGGGATGTTAGCATTCGCTTCCTCGCTGACGACGTAGATGATGACGCAATAATATGGCAGTTAGGTTAAGCACCAGCACAATCAGCACTAATAACAGGGCCGTGGCATAGACCAACGGGATCGCTGCCTGGACATCCTCGCCATGAAAGGCGGTATCAAACAGATGATAGCCAAGATGCATAAACTTGCGTTCCAGGTGTAAGTAGGGAAATTCACCGTCGAGGGGCATTTGTGGCGCGAGCCTGGCGACACCCACCAGCATCAGGGGCGCAACTTCACCGGCCGCTCGTGCCACGGCCAAAATGACGCCGGTCAACATGGCGGGAGTGGCCATGGGCAGTACGATACGCTTCAACATTTCAAATCGCGTGGCGCCGAGGGCCACCGCCCCTTCACGCTGGGCATCGGGAATGCGCGCCAGTCCCTCTTCGGTGGCGACAATCACCACCGGCAGCGTCAGCAGGGCGAGGGTTAACGATGCCCATAACAGGCCACCGGTACCAAAGGTGGGGGACGGCAGCGCGTCGTCAAAGAACCACGCATCCAGCGAACCGCCGATGCCATAAACAAAGACCCCCAGGCCGAAGACGCCGTAGACAATCGACGGCACCCCCGCGAGGTTACGCACGCCAATGCGTACCAGGCGGGTGAGAGGCCCCTGGTGGGCAATCTCGTTAAGATAGATGGCGGCCAGCACGCCAAAGGGCGTGACAATCACCGACATCAAAATCACCATCAGCATGGTGCCGAAAATCGCCGGCCATACACCGCCGTCGGTGTTCGCAGCACGCGGCCCCTGACTTAAAAACTGCCAGACGTCGCTCCCCCATGCCTTCAATTTCTGGCCGACGTGCATGGCATTGGGCGCTTCAATGCGGAGTACGGTGGAAAGTGGCTGGCGTACGGTATTGCCCTGGGGCGTGCGCAAGATGAGCTGAAAGCGAGCGCGTTGAGGGGCTGGTAGCGGCAGCGCTTGTTGTACCTGCTCCCATGCATCACGGCCGCTGAAACGCTCACCGTTCACCTCAACCGCTTCCAGGTAGCCGATAAAGTCGCCCCAGGTACGCCGTTTCAGACGTAGCAATTCCGCGGGTTGTGTCTGCTGTTTGATAGTGTCGACAGGGACCCAGCGCCAGCGGGCGTCGTCGACATCGCGATTGCCCGTAAAGTAGAGGCGCTCGCTACCTGCCCGGTTGGGAAGCGGCAAGTCGCGGACCGCCTCGCCCGCCACCACATCGCCATTTTGCAGGGTGACTTCGTCCAATGCCGACGGCCAGAAGTGGCCCAGGCCGCGAGTCAGCAGTAACGCCAGCAAGGCACCCAGCATGAGCAATGAGAGGGCCACACAGCCCGCGCAGAGCCACGGCCAGATGCCCTGCTGCATGGCGCTTTTCAGCCACTTCATGACGTATTCCCCAGGTGCTGGTAGCGACGACGTAGCCTTTGGCGCACCAGCTCAGCCAGGGTATTGACCAGGAAGGTGAACAGAAACAGCAGCAGCGCTGCCAGCACCAGCATGCGATAGGTAGTGCCACCTGCGGTGGCTTCGGGCAGTTCAATGGCGATAGCCGCCGCCATGGTACGCATGCCTTCGAAGGGGCTGGCGCTGAGCAGCGCCGCATTGCTGCTGGCCATCAGCACGATCATGGTTTCCCCCACCGCGCGGCCCGCGCCGATCATGACGGCGGAAAACAGCCCCGGTCCGGCAGCGGCGAGCGCCACTTTAACCACTGCCTGCCAACGGCTTGCGCCCAGGGCCTGAGCTCCTTCCATCAGCGGGCGGGGCACCTCGGTGAGGGCGTCCTCGGCCAGGGAGTACACGCTTGGGATCACGGCGAAGCCCATTGCCAGGCCGACGATCAGCGCATTACGCGTGACATAGTCGAGGCCGAACGCGACATAAAGATACTGGCGAAGATCGCCACCCCAGAAGGTTTGCTCCGCCAGTGGCGTTAACCACAGAGCGAGGATGAACATGGCCATGAGCCACGGAATCAGCCATAGCGCTGCCCACGAAAGCGGCAGACGACGCTGCCAGCGGCGACTCGCCAGGTGCCAGACCAGACCGGCGAGCCCGGCGCTGAGCGGCAGCCAGACGATGACCACCAGGGTGCTGGCCAAATGGCGCTCGACCCAGGGAGCGAGCAGCATGCCGGCAATAAAGCCGATGACCACCCCAGGGATGGCTTCCATCATTTCCAGGGTTGGTTTAATGCGGCTGCGCAGTCGGGCCGACATGAAGAACGCCGTATAGGCCGCTGCCCCAAGTGCCAGCGGCAGCGCAAACAGTAATGCCATCAGGGCGGCCTTCAGCGTTCCCCACGCCAACGGCGAGAGCATGGCAAGGGAGGCCGCGCCGTCTGCCAGTAACAAGGGAGCGGCTTCCCAGACCAAGAACACCCCAATACCCAATATGGCCAGCAGCACGCCAATGCCACCGGCAGTGATGAGTCCGGTAGCGATGCGGTCCTGTAAGTGGCGAAGCGGCTGGGGAAAGAGCCGAGCGCGGGTCATGTGACTATCATGGGCAAGGCAGCGGTAGGATCAGCGTTTGGGGTTGCATGCGATCTCCTTACGTTACGTGACCATTATGACAGTTAAATGACAGGGCCTGTTTACCATGGACGCTGAGCCTCCAAGTCGTCCAGAGGCAGCGGAACGAAGCCCGACGCCCGGGTAATCAGTTGACCCTTAGCGGACAGGATGAGATCCAGAAACGCCCGCTCAGCGGTTGGCAGCGACTCGTCAGGCGGTCGATTGACGTAGACATACAGGTAGCGTGAAAGCGGGTAGTCGCCACTTTGAATGGCGGTTTCGCTGGGTGGCACGGCGTTACCCTCTTGAGTCGTCAGAGAGAGCGCCTTTACCGATGGCGTCAAATGGTTATAGCCGGAATAGCCCATGGCCGCATAGGACTCGCCTACAGCCGCAACGACCGCCGACGCGCCCATGTACTCGCTGATATCAGGCCGGAATTCACCGTCGCAGAGGACCCGTTGACGAAACAGACCATAGGTGCCTGAGGTGATATTACGCCCATGCAAGGCAATACGACCCCTTGGCGCTGTATCGTCCTGGGTCAGGGTTTTCCAGCGCGTTATCGAGTGCGGGCTTCCGCAGGCCTGGGTGGTCGAGAAAACCGCATCTACGTCCTCAAGCGTGATCGCCGACAATGGGTTGTGTCGATGTACAATCACTGTAAGCGCATCGCGGGCTACGCGCAGCTCCAGCGGAGGGTAGCCGTAACGTTCGATAAAGGCATCACGCTCTGCTTGGGTCATGCGCCGTGACATGGGGCCGATGCGCGTAGTGCCTGCGAGCAAGGCCGGTGGAGCGCTGGCAGAGCCGCTGGCTTGAAATTGCACATTGATTTGCGGATATTGAGTGGTCAGCGCTTCGCCCCAGCGCAGCATTAACCCGGCCATGGTATCCGAGCCGACAGCGCCCAGGGTGCCGCTTGCCGAAGGCCCCTGTGGCTGAGCCAAGCCGACAAGTGGCAAGCTGAGAAGCAGCCAGGCTAAGCCCAGTACTGCGCGATATTTCATGCGAAAAGCGAAACCGTTACTATTCAATCGAGTGCTCTCTTGTGATTAACTATCGACTTATTGCAATGCAGCAAGGTGCGCCTCAGATGGCCATCTGATTTTCACAATAATAAACCGACAAAGCGACCGACACATGACACTCCTGGATACTGATTTGGACGATGCACCTGCTCCTCAAGGACAACTGACCCTCAAGCTACTGGCCTCGCGTCAGGATACCAATGTTTACGGCGATATTTCCGGCGGTTGGCTGGTCAACCAGATGGACCAGGCAGCCGAGCTCGCCGCTGGCCGTGAAGCTGGCGGGCGAACGGCCACTGTGGCCATTGAAGCAATGGATTTTTTAAGCCCGGTGCGGGTCGGGTCAATGGTGAGCGTCTACACCCAGCTTCAAGAGGTGGGGCATAGCTCCATGAAGATTGATGTGGAGGTGTGGGTTCGCGCCCTCCACGAACAGCATCCGGACGAGCGTCAAAAGGTCACCGAGGCACGCTTTGTCATGGTGGCGCTGGACGACAATGGCCGCATCCGTGCGGTGCATGACTGAGCAGGGATTTCCTGCCACCTTCCTGAAAGCAACGGTGCTGAAAAAGGACGCTTGAATGAGCGTCCTTTTCGTAGGCCTGTGCGTTGCGTAAACGCCTAAGCGCCTACGTTATCACGGCTTTTCAGATACGCGTACTCGCCGACATCGCTGAACGGGCGGACGATTTTCTGGAACGCCGAATAGGATTCATACACCCGGCGTGATGCTTCATCATCTTCGACCTGACGCTGTATGGCAGCCTGAGAGCTTTCATAGAGCGCCGCCATGACGTCTTCGGGGAAGGTGCGTAGCTTTACGTCGTGTTCGTCCACCAGGGCTTCGAGCGCCTGGGCGTTGCGGAAGGCGAACTCACTGTACATGGCCAGGTTCGAGGCGCGGGCGGCTTCGGTGACGACGGCTTTCAGGTCGTCGGGCAGCGCGTTCCAGGCGTCAAGGTTGATGGTGCCCTCCAGCACAGCCGAAGGCTCGTTCCATACTGAGGTGTAGTAATAGTCCGCCACCTGATGCAGGCCGAAGGCCAGGTCGTTATAGGGGCCGACCCAGTCGGCGGCATCCAATACGCCGGTTTGCAGCGAGGTAAAGATCTCCGAGCCTGGCATGTTGACGGTGCTCACCCCGATGCCGTTCATCGCTTCACCGGCTAGTCCCGGCAAGCGTAGTTTGAGGCCCTGCATATCGTCCAGCGAGTTGATCTCCTTCTTGAACCAGCCCGCCATCTGCGGTCCGGTATTGCCGACGGCAAAAGGCTTCAGGTTATGCTCGGCGTAGAGCTCATCCCACAGTGCCTGGCCGTCACCGTGATAAAGCCAGGCGTTCATTTCGGTGGTGGTCATGCCGAAGGGCACGGCCGTGAAAAACTGCGAAGCGGCGACTTTTCCACGCCAGTAATATGACGCCGAGTGGCCCATTTCCGCAGTGCCCGCCGCCACAGCATCGAAGACTTCAAGCGCAGGTACCAACTCGCCCGCGCCGTGGACGGTAATTGTCATGCGGCCGTTGGAAAGCTGCTCGACGCGGCGTGCAAAATCGTTGGCGCCGGTGCCCAGGGCAGGAAAGTTTTTCGGCCAGGAGGTGACCATGTCCCAGTTGTAGGTGTCGTCGGCGCGCGCCTGGGACGTGGATACGAACGGGGCCGCAGCGGCCCCTGCGACGCCAAGGCTGGCGGTTTTGAGAAAGTGACGGCGTTGCATGATGAGCAAGACTCCAAACGTAATGTTGCTATTTTTATGGGGCGCACGGGCGCCGTGTCCGCCCGCAAGTATGCGTTAAGGCGAATTTTGCCCGCAAGTTTTCTGATTAATCGTCGCTGGCATCTTTCATGCGATTGGCATGCCGCACCAGCCAGTAGCAGCCCCCAAGGGCCAACACTGCCGCGGCCAGTGAGGCAATTTGCCAGGGGTCGATGGTTTCCATATCCAGCACCATGAACTTGCGCACCAGCGCCATGATGGCAATCAGCACGACAATCTCGACATGGATAAAGCCTTTGCCACTGGTCATCGTGCGCACAATGGAATTGTTGAATTCCATGGCAATCAGCACGGTAAGAATCATGTCGAATAGCGCTTGAAACACGCGATAGTCGAAGGGGTCACGGCTTTGAATGAATAACAGCTGGACTACGTGAATGACCAGGTAGTACATGGCAACCAGCACGGCCCCGGCGATGGCCAGGGTCAGTATCAACGAGATGATGCGTTCAAAACGGTGGTAGCCGCTCAAGGCTGACCAGCCGTTGCACACTTCGGGAAATAGACGTTTCAAGCGTTGTTTCATAAGGCTCTCTGTGGGGCAGTAGGGGCGCAAGCCAAGATGCGAAAAGAATGCGTCACGAGTCGTTTATAGCGGGGTCAGCTTGGCAAAGCCTAACACCAGCCATTTAACGCCCTCGCCTTCAAAGCTGACCTGGACCCGGGCGCGGGCACCTTCGCCTTCCGCGTTAAGGATGATGCCTTCACCGAAGACCGGGTGCTCTACCCCCTGGCCAACATGCAGGCTGGGCAGGTCGTCGCTGCCCTCGACGCTTTGCTGGGCAAAGGAGGTGCGTGAGGCGGTGACCGGACGGGAAACATGCCCGCGCAGGCGCACTTCTTCGAGCAGGTGCGGGGGCAGTTCGCGCAGAAAGCGCGACGGGCGCGGAAACACCTCTTTGCCATGCAGACGGCGGGTTTCGGCGTGGGTGAGGTACAGCTTCTGCATCGCGCGGGTCACGCCGACGTAACACAGCCGACGTTCTTCCTCGAGCCTGCCCGGCTCCTCCAGTGACATCTTGTGCGGGAACAGCCCTTCCTCGACGCCCGCAATAAATACCACGGGGAATTCCAGGCCCTTCGCCGAGTGCAGCGTCATCAACTGGACGCTGTCCTCGAACTCTTCGGCCTCGTGGTCACCGGCGTTGAGTGCCGCTTCGGATAGAAACGCCTCCAGCGCCGCCATGCCCTCACCGGCTTCCGGGGTCTCGAAGGCATCGCCGTGGGTGAAGGCCCGGGCGGCGTTGACCAGCTCTTCGAGGTTTTCGACCCGTGCCTGGCCTTTCTCGCCGCGTTCGCTTTTATGATGTTCGATCAGGCCCGTTTTGGCGGTCACGTGGTCGATGATGTCGTGCAAGGGCAGTCCGGCGGCGTCGTTATCCAACTGCTCGATCAGGTTGGCAAACGCCTGCACGGCATTGGCCGCGCGGCCTTTCAGCGTGCCGTCGTTTATCGCGTCGTGCAGCGCCTGCCATAGCGGGATATTATGTTCCCGGGCGCGCAGGCGGACGATTTCCACCGTGCGGGTACCAATGCCGCGGGTGGGCACGTTGATCACCCGTTCAAGGGACGCATCGTCATCGCGATTGAGCAACAGGCGCAGATAGGCCAGGGCATTCTTGATTTCCAGGCGTTCGTAGAAACGGTGCCCCCCGTAGATACGATAGGGCATGCCCTGGCGTATCAGCGTCTCTTCCAGCAGCCGTGACTGGGCATTGGAACGGTAGAGAATCGCCATATCGCGCCGGTTGAGGCCTTCGTCGACTTTTTCCTTGATGGTGTCGACGATAAAGCGCGCTTCTTCGAGGTCGTTAAAACCGGCGTAGACGGAGATGGGGTCGCCTTCGACGCCGTCGGTCCACAGCTGTTTGCCCATGCGCTGGCTGTTATGACTGATCAAGGCGTTGGCGGCATCGAGAATCGCGCTGGTGGAGCGGTAGTTCTGCTCAAGGCGGACCGTACGGGTCTCGGGGAACTCCTGCTCGAAGCGGCGGATGTTTTCGACCTTGGCCCCGCGCCAGCCGTAGATCGACTGGTCGTCGTCGCCGACCACGGTCATCGGCGTTTGCATACCAGTGAGCAGCTTTAGCCACGCATATTGTAGCGTGTTGGTGTCCTGAAACTCGTCGACCAGCAGGTGGCCAAACCGCTCGCGGTAATGGGCCAGCAGGGCGGGGTTGTCGCGCAGCAGTTCAAGGCTTCTGAGCAGTAACTCGCCGAAATCAACCAGCCCGCCGCGTTCGCAGGTCAGCTGGTAGCGCTCGTAGAGTTCGACCATCTGGCCCAGATAGCCATCGCCGTCCACATTGACCTGATGCGGGCGCAGGCCTTCTTCCTTACAACCGGAAATGAAGTGTTGTACCTGGCGGGGCGGAAACCGTTCGTCGTCGATGGCGTAGTCTTTCAGCAGGCGTTTTACCAGCCGTAGCTGGTCGTCGGCGTCGATGATCTGGAAGTGCTGCGGCAGCCGCGCGTCCTGCCAGTGGGTGCGCAGCAGGCGGTGGGAAATCGAGTGGAAGGTGCCCACCCATACGTGGCGCAACGACAACCCCAGCAGCGCTTCCAGCCGGGTACGCATCTCGCGTGCGGCCTTGTTGGTAAAGGTCACGGCCAGCAGCGCGTAGGGCGACAGGCCCTCGGCCTGCATCAGCCAGGCGATACGGTGTACCAGCACGCGGGTTTTGCCCGAGCCCGCGCCTGCCAGTACCAACAGATTGCCTTGAGGGGCGCTGACCGCTTCGCGCTGGTCGGAGTTAAGCTGATCGAGTATCGCCGTGACGTCGTCCATATAAGCCGCTGCCGGGTCGAAAAATGGGCCGTCAGTTTAGCACAGCCACAACGATAACTTGGCGTTCACGAGTCTTCCGGGAAACGCAGCGAGTTAAGGCTCTTCTTCACCGACTTGAGCTGCTCGGCGAGTTTCGGGCCACGGGTCTTGGCCACGCCCACCGCGAGCACGTCGACCAGTACCAGATGCGCGATGCGCGAACTCATCGGCGTGTAGATTTCGGTGTCTTCGTGCACGTCAATATACAGCGGCAGCGTGACCTCTTCCGCCAGCGGCGAGTCGCTGGGGCACAGGCCAATCACCGTCGCCCCCGCCTCCCGGGCCAGGCGAACGCTTGCCACCAGCGCCTTGGTGCGCCCGGTTTGCGAAATGGCCACCACCACATCGCCTTCCTTTAGCGTCACTGCGGACATGTTCTGCATGTGGGGGTCGGCATAGGCGGAGGTGGAAATCTGCAGGCGGAAAAACTTGTGCTGGGCGTCAAAGGCCACCGCGCCTGAGGCGCCGAAGCCGTAAAACTCGACGCGGTTGGCCATCGCCAGGGCATTGACCGCGCGGCCCAGGGCATCGTTATCCAGGCGGTCCCGTACCGAAAGCAGGGTGCCCACCGTCGAATCGAAAATGCTGTGCGAGAACTCGGCGACGGAATCGCTATCGTTCATCGAGAACTGGGCAAACTGGCTGCCGGTGGCCAGCATCTGGGCGAGCTGGAGTTTAAAGTCCTGGAAGCCATTGCAGCCCAGCGCGCGGCAGAAGCGCACCACGGTGGGCTCGCTGACCTTGGCCTCGGTGGCAAGGTCGACGATCCGCATATGGATCACTTCCTCGGGATTGCGCAGTACAAACCGCGCCACTTTCTGCTCGGAGCGGCGAAAGTGCTCCATGCGGCGTCTCATTTCATCGAACAGGGCGCGACTCACGTGTAGCTCCTTAAAATAAAGCCGAGTAGCTCACTATATGGGCAAGCAAAGCATGCAGCCACCGTTGGGGTGGCGTTAGACGACTCTTTTTTCTAAGTGGTCATCATTTTGTCAAGTAGGTTATAGTAAAAACTGAAGTGCCGCACTGCATCATCTAACAGTCGTCACGGATGCAGGTGGACGTAGGCATATTCACCTGGAGGAACGTCGATCATGCGTAATGTCGAACGCATCACCTCGGTCAAGAGCGAACTGCTCGATATTTTCATGAGCATGGAAGTGGACGAACACGCCCAGCGTCGGCGGAGTGCCGCGCAACGCAACCTACGCGCACGGCGGGGGATCGAACTGCATCGGGAGTTTCAAGCGCTATCGCGGGATATTGCCCCCTTGCCGGATGAAGACGAACGGCAAGATAGCGAACTGCACTGATACGGCACTGAGAAAGGTGCCCAACGGCGATGCCTGACGTGAGGCCTCGCCGTTTAAAGCATCCTCATAGGCGCTTGGCTCTGCAAAGCGCAAAGCCAAGCTGGCCCGATTTAAAGGATACCCGCCAGGAACACCACGATAACGCCAATCGGCGCGATAAAGCGCGCGACGATATTCCATACGCTGAGCCCTGTTGCGGACAGCGCCAGTTCCTGCTCGACGCTCTTGCGATCCAGGCACCATGCGACAAACACAACGGCGCCGAGGCCGGTGAGTGGCAGCAGAATCTTCGCGGTGAAGGTATCCAGCAAGTCGAAGATGTTCAGCCCGAAGAACAAGACATCCGACCACAGGTTGAACGACAGCAGCGCCGCGATACCCAGTAGCCATATCACAATGCCGCTGACCAAGGTCGCCGGAACCCGCGACAGCGAGGTGCGCTCTTCAAGCATCTCGACGGTGGGTTCGAGCAACGAAATTGCCGAGGTCAGCGCGGCAAAGGTCAGCAGCAGGAAGAACATCAGCCCCAGAATGACGCCGCCGGTAATGTTGCCAAACGCGATAGGCAGGGTAACGAAGATCAGCCCTGGGCCTTCGCCAGCGCTCAGGCCATTGGCAAACACGATGGGGAAAATGGCCAGACCGGCCAGCAGCGCAATGGCGGTATCAATGATGATGACCGTGCGTGCCGTGCTCAGCAGGTTGACGTCTTCGCCCAGGTACGAGCCGTAGGCCATCATGATGCCCATGCCCAGTGAAAGCGTGAAGAACGCCTGACCCATGGCGGCCAGCACCACGCCGCCATTCAGCGCACTCCAGTCAGGGCTGAACATGAATTCCAGCGTTTCACCGAAGTGGCCGGTGGTCATGCCATAACCCACCAGGATCAGCATCAAGATGACCAGGGCAGGCATCAGGGAGCGCACGGCACTCTCCAGCCCCTTGGTCACGCCGCGGGCCACAATGCCGATGACCAGCAGCATGAAGGCGCTGTGCCACAGCAGCAGCGTGCCGGGGCTGGCCAGCATGCCGTTAAAGATCGCGCCTATGCTGTCGGCATCCTGGCCGCTGAAGGTGCCCATGACCGAGCTCAGCGTATAGTTGAGCGACCAGCCACCAATCACGCTGTAGAACGACAGGATCAGGAAGCCGGCGAGGACGCCGCTGATACCGACCAGCGCCCACCCCTTGGACTTGCCGCTTTGGCTGGCCAGTTCTTTCATGCTGTCGATAGGGTTTTTCTGGCCGCGTCGCCCGATCATCCATTCGGAAAGCAGAATGGGCACGCCCACCAATGCCACGCAGGCAAGGTAGACCAGTACGAAGGCTGCGCCACCGCTTTCGCCCACCAAATAAGAGAAGCGCCAAATATTGCCTAGGCCAACCGCCGAGCCAGCGGCGGCTAGCACAAAGGCCATCTTGGATGACCACTGCGCATGTGCAAGTTTTGCCATACATCACCTGTTAAAAAATTGATTGTAATAAGTCGTTGTCGGCGCGTTGCACCGTTATTCGAAAAAGGCACTGACAGAAAATTGCCAGTGTCGTTTTCGAAAGTATGCGCAATTTATCCGATCAGTGCCGTGCATGCCAGTCAGCACCGCTAAAAAGCCAGGTTAAAACAGTTGGCTCTGCTTTTCATTGGCAAAGCGGCCAAGCGGTGGCAGTGGCGTCGTATCCTGAAGGTCGTTATAGAACTGACGAGCGAGCGTCGGGGACTCGCGATTATCCGCGGTATGCACAAATAAGAAAGGGGTTTTCCCCTGATTTATCCACAGGCCAAGGCGTGATTTCCAGGCATTGAAGTAGCCAACATTAATGGTTTTGTCAACATGGCCAATAAAGCGAATCACAGGGTGATTCGCTGTTGAAAGCACGTGTAACGGGAGTTTCGGCTTTTCTTGCTGGGCGTGGGCCAGGCCAGGGTGATCGTTTGCCGGGGTCGAGAACAGCGGACGCACGTCGAGCATCACACGGTTCGCCCGATAAGTTATCAACAATCGGTTAAGGGCTTTCTCGGCGGCGCCCTTGTGGAAAAAATCAGGGTGACGCACTTCCACGGCACAGGCTAGATGCGCAGGCCAGGCGGCGAGCAGCGCTTCCAACTGGGGTAATTCATCGGGGCCAAAATCGCGGGGTAACTGAACCATGGTAGGGCCTAAGCGATCGTGAAGTGGGGCAAGGGCGTCTAAAAAGGCCCAGGCCTCTTCCAGGCGCGTTAAGCGCTGATCGTGAGTAACGCTGGCAGGAAGCTTAAAGCAAAAACGAAAGTTTGCGGGCGCCTGGCGTGCCCAGCCCGCGATCGTCTCCGGCTTGGGTGTGCCGCTGTAAAAGGTGGTGTTGCCTTCGACGCTGGAAAACACCGCCGCATAATCGCTGAGCAGGTCGGTTTTGGCGTAACGCGGATAAAGCGTGCCCGACCAATCCTGGTTGGACCACATGGGCAAGCCGATATAGAGCGGGCACGTCATGGTATTGAATCAGTCTCGAGAAAGATGGCGCTTAATGTAACAGTCGGACAAGTGACGCTGCCAACGCTTGTTGGGGCTGAACAAGCACGGATGGCATTTTGATGAAGCTAAGGGAAGAAAATATGCAATTGTCGGCGTAACAGGCGCGTTACTATCTACCCAGGCTTTATGATCAAGGAGCGCACGATGAGCGCAGCGCACGTCAGCAGCGAAGATATTCGCGACCAATTTTCCAAGGCCATGTCGGCCATGTACCAGCAGGAAGTCCCCCAATACAGTGCCCTGCTGTCGCTGGTCGCGGCGGTGAATGAGGAGGTGCTGGCGGCGTCGCCGACGCTGCGCGAGACGCTCGCCGCCGATAATGCCCTGGCGCGCCTCGGCGTGGAGCGTCACGGGGCGATTCGCGTTGGCACTGCCAATGAGCTTTCGCTACTTCGCCGCATGTTCGCGGTGATGGGCATGCAGCCCGTGGGTTACTATGACTTGGCCGCAGCCGGTGTGCCGGTCCATTCAACGGCGTTTCGCCCGGTCGACGATGCGGCGCTGTCGCGTAATCCCTTCCGCGTGTTCACCTCGCTGCTGCGCCTGGAACTGATCGAGGATCCCGAGCTGCGCCGACAGGCCAGCGAGATTCTCGATGCACGCCGTATTGTCACCCCGCAGGCGGAAGCCCTGATAGAGCGTTTTGAACGCCAGGGTGGGCTAACCGCTGCACAGGCTGAGCAGTTTGTCCATCAAGCATTGGAAACGTTTCGCTGGCACGAACAGGCCACGGTCGACCTGGCGACCTATCAGCGCTTGCAGCAGGAGCATCGGCTGATTGCGGACGTAGTGTGCTTCAAGGGCCCGCATATCAACCACCTGACGCCGCGTACCCTGGATATCGACGAGGTGCAGCGGCGTATGCCACAAGTGGGCATCGACCCCAAAGCGATCATCGAAGGGCCGCCGCGCCGTCGTTGCCCCATTCTGCTGCGCCAGACGAGCTTCAAGGCCCTGGAAGAGCCGATTTCGTTTGCCGATGCCGTCCAGGGGCATCACACCGCACGCTTTGGTGAAATCGAGCAGCGCGGCATCGCGCTAACCCACGCTGGACGCGCGCTGTACGACCGCTTGCTTGGCGAGGCGAAACAGGCAGCGGAGGCGGATAACGCCGCGCACCAGGCCCGCTTGGCGGCGGTGTTTGAGGCCTTTCCGGATGACGAAGCGACGCTGCGGCGCGAAGGGTTGGCGTTTTTCCACTACCACGCGGTACCTGGTGCGCAAGTGGAAGAACCGGTCGATGTCGATGACGTGGAACGGTTAATGGCACAAGGCAAGCTGACGGCCACACCGATGATTTATGAGGATTTTCTACCGGTCAGCGCGGCGGGTATCTTCCAGTCGAACCTGGGCGACAAAGGGCATGACGGCTACGCGCGAGAGGCCAATCAGCAGCAGTTCGAGCAGGCGCTCGGCATGCCGGTTATCGATGAAGTCGCTCTCTACGCCAAGCGCCAGCAGGCATCGCTTGAGCAGGCGCTTGCGCAGCTAGCTGGTAATGTTGGTGCGGATTAAGCGTGCTTTCTCAAGCAATAGCGGCAGATGACAATTCAGTAGGGTGTCACGGTCGATTCGGGCCGCGTTGGTACTGATGTTGATAGCCCCCAGTAACTTGCCCTTGGCGTCAAACGCGGGCACTGCCAATGAACGTAGGCCGGGATCAAGTTCTTGGTCGGCAATGGCATAGCCCTGCTGACGAACTTCTAAAATGCATTGTTTGAGCTCGTCTTTATCGATTACGGTTTTTTCTGTATAGCGAGTGACTTCTAGCCGCGACAGGAAAGCATCAAGTTCGTTTTCGGGGAGTTGGGCGAGCAGTACCCGCCCCATGGATGTGTACGCTGCGGGTAAGCGTGTTCCTATGGAGAGTGTAATGCCCATTAACCGGTGGGGAGCAGCTGAGCGGGCCACGTAGATAACCTCGTTGCCATCCAACACGGCAAGCGAAGAGGACTCGCCGCTCTCCTGGGTAATATCTTCCAAGTATTGTTGAATGACGCTGCGGTAGTCATTGGCCGATAAAAAGGCATAGCCAAGCTGTAGCACACGGGGCGCAAGCTCAAAGTAGCGCTGCTGTTTGCGTACGTAGCCTAACGCGTGCAGCGTCAGCAGAAAGCGTCGCGCTTTGGCGCGATTCATGCCGGTGCGTGAGGCCACTTCGCTTAATGTCATCCGCGGGTGCGCATCGTCAAACGCCAGGATGACATCCAAACCGCTGGCAAGCGCCGTGACAAAATCGCGGTCATCGGGATCTAGTTTGTCTTCCTGAGCCGTTGCGTCCATGGGGTCGATAGGCCATTTAGAGGGATTTAACTGAGCAATATAACACGCTGTTCGAATAACGAACAAATGCGCATTTTTGTGTACTTTCAGCTCATTACGATGCATTGATAACACGTTATAATGATGCTTCGAGCTTACACATGATGACGACCCAGCGCTGAGAGGATATCAATCAATGAGTCAGCCAAAAGTAACGGTACTTCATGGCCCCAACCTGAACCTTCTAGGGGTTCGTCAGCCCGATGTGTACGGGTATGAAACGCTTGAAGATGTGAACAACGCTTTGCGCAAGACCGCGATAATGGCGGGCTGGGAAATCAACTGTTTCCAGAGCAATCATGAAGGCGAACTGATCGACGCGATTCATGCGGCACGTCTCGATGGAACCCTGGCCATCATCATCAACCCGGCTGCCTATACCCATACGTCCGTTGCTATCCTGGATGCGCTCAATGCCTTTGAAGGCAAGGTGATCGAGGTGCACATCTCCAATGTTCATCAGCGTGAAAGCTTTCGGCATCATTCCTATGTCTCGCTGCGTGCCGATGGGGTCATTGCGGGCCTTGGCACCCAGGGCTATCAAGCAGCGCTCGACGCTATTCTGGCAGCAAACGATTAAGCGTTGACGCCCTACACGGCGAGCAATCCCGCAAGTGTCATCCCCCCGATGATCAAGCTAAGCGTAAAGAAGGACGCCACCGTCGCCACCAGCATGGCGGTGGCGCTGATGCCACCGAGACCGTAGCGCTGACCGAAGAGTGGATAAATGCTGATCATCGGCGCGGCGGCGAACAGCAGCGCACCGGCAACGTAAATTGGCTCGATATCGGGGATCACAAGAAACGCCACCAATACTGCCAGGGGATGAAGGATCAGCTTGCCGATCACGATCTGGCCTACGTCGCGCGCCATGCCCTTGCCGCGCAGCCCGAACAGCGACCCGCCAATCACAAACAGCGCCGCAGGCCCTGCCGCGTCGGCAAGCATGTGGATCGCTTTATCAACAGGGCCTGGTATGACGAGCCCGGTCAGCGCAATCAGTATGCCCACCGCGAGGCCGATCAATACCGGGTTTTTGGCCAGGTTTTGTGCTGTCTGACGAACGGTTTGCCACAGGCTGGCGCCTTGCTGATTGCCCATTTCAGCAAGGATCAGCGCTGTCGGGATAATCAGCAGATTTTCAATCAGCATATTGAGCGCCAGGAGCACCGCGGCGGGGGAGCCGATGACCATGGCGGCCACCGGGTAACCGACAAAACCGCTATTGGCCGCGGCCATGCCCAGTGCCTGCATGGCGCTGACGTTGAGTGGTTGGCGCTGTAGCCGGTAGCAAAGCCACAACCCTGCGCTGAAAACGACGATGGAGCCCAGGCCGTAAGCGATCAGGTAGTCGAGTCTCAGTATCTCTTCCAGCGGCTGCTGGGTTAACGCGCGAATCACGAGCGCCGGGAGCGCGCAGTAGAGTACAAATACGCCCACCCCCTGCAGCTGCTCGCGCTGGATAATACCGCTCCATCTCGCTGCGTAGCCTACGCCAATCAGCAGGAATATGGGGGTGGTGATTCCCAGTATCGCGAGCATGGCAGCCCCTTGACGCATGAAGGCAGAGGATTAGGTTCGAATGGCGAATAATTGTACGCTATTTCGCCGTCGCTTCATGGCATGGAGTGAATAGAAGGCGCAACCAGCTGCTCTATGTAATATGTACGCAGCGGTATCACGTGCGGGTCGATCTGGTTGGCGGGGATACGCCCGGCGGTGAAAAAGCGAAACGCATCCACGCCCTGAAACACGAACAGATCAACGCCGGAAAGCGTTCTGGCGCCGGCCTGATAAGCGGCATTTAACAGTTCGGTGTGGGCGGGGATGTACACCGCATCAAAGACCCAGTGCTGGGCGCCCAGCCCGGCGGTATCGATGGGGCAGCCGGGGTGGTTGATATGGCCAATCGGCGAGCAGTTGACCACGCCCTGCCAATGGGGCAGTGCCTGCGGCACCTGCGCTGACGTGATGCACGTCGCGTGAATGCCCATGGCGTTGAGGTCGCGGCTGAGGTTTTCTGCCCGGGCGCGGTCATGTTCAAGAATGTGGATACAGCTGACCGCGAGTTCACCCAGCGCGCAGGCCACCGCACGGCCGACCCCTCCGGCGCCTATCAGTAGCACATCGCCCGCTGGCCGATCGCCGAAAGAGTGGCGGTAGGCGCTGATAAAGCCGGTGTAATCGGTGTTTTCAGCGCGCAGGCCGTCTTCATCGAAAAGTAGCGTATTGGCGGTGCCGACCCGGCGCACGCCCTCGCCGCGAATATCGGCCAATTGCGCGGCTTTTTCCTTGAAGGGGAAGGTCACGTTGGTGCCCCGGTAGCCCTCAGCGCGCAAGGTGTGTATGGCATCGGGAAAGTCAAAATCCTCGACGCCCAGGCTATCCACCAGATCGTAGCGTACCGACTCGCCCAACGAGGCGCCCAGGCGCTCATGCAAATCCGGGGATTGCGATTTGGCAATGCCCTCGCCTACCAGTCCGAGTTTGATCATGCTTGGGGGTCTCCCGACGTGTGGTCTGCTGTGTCTTGGGCAATGCCGTCAATTTCCGCTTCCAGGCGCTGCTGCGCGGTGACGCGCACAAAGGCATTCGGCGCGCCGAGCCCCTGATACCCCTCACGCTGCACCAGTTCGAAGAAGAACGCCTGACGGCCGGGCTGGGTATACAGCTGATGAAAGTCGCCGTCGCTGTCCTGGTCAAAAAGGATATGATGATCCTTCATCCACTCCAGGGTTTGCGTCGGCAGGTCGAACCGCGCGGCCAGGTCACGGTAGTAGTTACCCGGAATCGGCAGTACCGGCGTGCCTGCCTGCTGGAGCGCTGCGCTGGTTTCACGCATGGAGCTAGTGCGCAGGGCGACGTGATGGATCCCCGAGCCGCCGTACTGGCGCACAAAGCGATTGCTGGCGGTATCCGGCGAGGCGCTGGCGTTAAGCGCCAGGCGAAAGCGGCCGTTATGGTTCTGCAGCACCTGGCTCTGGATCAGCCCGCGGGGGTCGGTGACATCGAAGGAGGGCGTGGGCGCCAGCTGGAAAATGGCGCGGTATTGCAGCATCAGCGAGAGATAGTCGTGGTAGGAGAGCGCCACGCTGATATGGTCGATATCCACCAGCGACCCCTGAGGAACCGGCTGTACATCGACAGGGAACTCGCGGTCCCAGGTGCGGCTAAGCTGCGAGTCGTCGATGATATAGGAGAGGCTGCCATCCACATTGCGCAGCGCGCTCATGCGGTGGCTGGCACCCACCTCTTCAGGCTCGACAATATCGTAGCCCAATTTGTCAGCCCGCTTGAACGCCTCATAAGCGTTGCCCACGCGCAGGCCGATGGCGGTGATGGCGGTGGCGTCGCGCCCGGGCGCGCGGCCGGTGAAGCTCGCGTCAGTGTTGAGCACCAGGTTGACGTCACCCGCCGCCCAGCGTTCGGCGTTGAGCGAGTGGTGACGGCCCACGCAGGCCATGCCCAGCGCGGCAAGCAGCTCGCGTAGCGAGGCTAGATTGTCAGGCTCGACGGCGATTTCCAGAAAGGCGACCGACTCGATCGGCTGTGGCGCGGGAATCCCGCTGTCGGCCTGCATGCTGCGCAGCAAATGATACGAGCGCAGCCCGTCCCGGGCCGTCTGGTCGCTGTGACCCATGCGGAACACATCGTTGAAGATCTCGTGGGAGAGCGGGCCGTCGTAACGGGTTTCCTGCAGCATGGTCATGAAGCTATCCATGTGCAGCTCACCCTGGCCGGGGAAGCAGCGATAGTGGCGGCTCCAGGACAGGTGATCCATGGAGAGGCGCGGCGCATCGGCGGTCTGTACCAAGAAGATGCGATCCCCCGGAATACGGCCGACGGTGCCAAGCTCGGTCTGGCGGGAGAAAATATGGAAGGTATCCAGCACCAGGCCGACATTGGGGTGCGCGGCGCGGCGCACCACTTCCCAGCTGTCGCGGTAGTCGTGAATGTGCCGGCCCCAGGCCAGTGCTTCATAAGCCACGCGCAGATTACGTCGTGCAGCACGCTCGCCCAGCGCATGGAAGTCGTCGGCGGCGCGGCTCAACCCCGGCAGCGAATCGGGATGAACGGTACTGCATACCATCAACAGATCCGTGCCAAGTTCTTCCATCAGGTCAAACTTGTGCTCGGCGCGGTCAAACGCCCGCTCCCGCGCGCGCCCCTGTAAACCTTCAAAGTCGCGAAACGGCTGCAGGGTGACCAGCTTGAGCCCGCGGGCGCGAATCAGCTCGCCCGCCTCTCGCGGCGTGCCGGGAAACGCTGTGAGGTCGTTTTCAAACAGCTCAAGCCCCTCGAAGCCGGCCTGGGCAATGGCGTCGATCTTCTCTTCCAGCGAGCCGCTCAGGCAAACCGTGGCGATGGATGAGTACATGGCATCACGCTCCTTTGATTGATGAACATCAGTAGCCCGCCAGGCGCGGCAGGAAGGTGACCAGCTCGGGCACGAAGGTAATCAGCAGCAGGATCAGGAACTGCACGGCCAGCATGGGCAGAATGCGCCGGATAATGGGGCCCATCCCTACCCCAGAGACTGAGTCGGCCACAAACAGGCAGAGCCCCATGGGTGGTGTGATCAGGCCCATCATCAGGTTGAAGATCACCACGATGCCGAAGTGCAGCGGGTCGATACCCAGTGCCATGGCAACGGGGTGCAGAATCGGCACCAGTACCAGAATGGCGGCGATGCCTTCCAGAAACAGTCCCACCACCAGCAGTAGCAGTATGACGGCGATCAGGAAGGTCCATTGGGTGTCGATGCTCATCAGCGCCCACTCGGTGAGCATGTTGGGCACGCGTTCGAAGGTGAGCACCCAGTTGGCCGCCGCGACGGCGCCCATGATGACCATGATTACCGCGCTGTCACGCATGGCACGGGCGAAGATGCCGGGCAGATCCACCAGCTTGATATTGCGGTAGAGCACCACACCCAGAATCAGCGCGTACACCACGGCAAAGGCCGCCGCCTCGGTGGGCGTGACGATACCAGCGAGAATCGACCCGACCACAAACACCGGCATCAACGCGGGCAGCAGGCCGTGGAGAAGGGCGTGGCGACGTGACGGCTGTTCTGAACGAGTGGCGCCCAGGTCGCCGGCGAAAAAGTAGACGTAGATGGAAAGGCCCAGCGCCAGCAATAGCCCGGGTACGATACCCGCCAAAAACAGCCCCGGTACCGAGACACCCGACACCGTAAGCGCATAGATGATGACCGGAATGCTTGGCGGAATAATCGGGCCGATCACCGACGAGGCCGCCGTGAGCGCAGCGGAGAAATCGCGGGGGTAGCCTTCTTTCTCCATCGCGGGGACGAAGACCCGCCCCAGCGCCGAGGTGTCGGCAATTGCAGAACCCGAGAGGCCGGCAAAAATCACCGACGCCCAGATGTTGACGTGCGCCAGTCCCGCTTTCAGGCGGCCGACAATGGCAGTGGCCAGGTTGATAATGCGATGGGTAATGCCCGCTTCGTTCATCAGCTCGCCGGCCAGAATGAACAGCGGTATCGCCAGTAGCGGGAAAGACTCCATACCGCCGAAGAACTGCTGCGCGACGATACGGATGTGGTAAGGCAAGTCACCGGTACCCATCAGCACCGTCAGCGTGCCGAGAATGGCAAAGGCAAACGGCACCCCAAGCAGGATGAGAGCCAAGAGCAATATAAATATCACGATGCTGCCTCCTCATCGGCGTGCCTGGTCAAACGGCGTGCGCCCATTACCAGGGCAGAGACACTGAGCAGCCCGCCGCCAACCAGCATGGAGGCTTGAAAGAGCCACATCGGCATCCCGGTGCTCGACGATGTACGCCCACCGCGGGAGGCGATGAACTCAACCGCCGACATCATCAGGCCGATGCCGATCACCAGTACCGCCAGGTCGACGGCGACGGCCTGCCAGCGCACCCAGCGCGGCGGCAGCAGGCGGCGAATCAGGTCAAAGCCGATGTGTCTGTCCTGCAGGTAGGCCCAGGACATGCCGAACATCAGGCCATAGATCATCAGGTAGATGGCGGTGTCTTCTCCCCAGGTAATGGAAGCACCGACGGTATAGCGCGCAAAGGCATTGCCTGCGACCAGTAGAAAAATCAGGATCATGGCAAGCCCGGCCAGGCTGCCATTGAACAGGATCAGGCCACGATGTAGCCGGGCAAGAAGATGAGACATGAAAGCACCTTCGATCGTTAGTCAGGTACGCAGGGTCGCGGGTGGGCCTCAAGAGCCCACCCGCAAAGCGCTTTGGTCAAGCGGGGGTTAGAAGCGTGCGGCTGCATCTTCCACGGCGGAAGAAAGACGCTCGATCCACTCGGCATCATCGCCCAGCTCATCGCGCAGGTATGCCTGAACCGGTGGCTGAGCCGCTTCGCGGAAGGCCTCCATCTGCTCGGCGGTGGGCTGGGTGATTTCCATGCCCTCGGCTTCCAGCTTGGCGATACCCTCTGCCGAATTGAACTGCTGAATGGCACGGCCGGTAGTGCCGGCGACCACAGCGGCGCGTTTCACGGCGGCCTGTTCTTCTTCGCTAAGCGACTGGAAGATCTCATCGTTGATCAGGATGTGATCCACGCCGTAGACGTGGCGGTCCAGCGTGAGGTAATCCTGAAACTCGTAGAAGTTGTTGCCGTAAATCACCGAGATGGGATTCTCCTGGCCGTCGACCACGCCGGTGGCAAGCGCCGTCGGCACCTCACCCCAGGCGATGCCCTGCGGCTCAGCGCCCAGTCCCTCTACCATTTCCTGATAGAGCGGAATGGTTTGCACGCGGAATTTCAGGCCTTCCATATCCTCCGGTGAGTGGATCGGGCGCACGGAGTTGGTGAAGTGGCGAAAGCCCGTCTCGCCGTAGGCCAGCGTACGCAGGCCGGTCTCTTCCAGGCAGTGCTCGGCCAGGGCGGTGCCGAATTCGCCGTCCATCACTTCCCAGGCCACCGGCGCAGACGGGAAGGTATAAGGAATATCGGTAACGGCGACGGCTTCGCAGAAATTGGCGTAGGCGCCGGAAACCATTGAGATGGTGATGGTGCCATCCTGAGTACCTTCAATCAGCTCGGTCTCACCGCCCAGCGAGCCAGCGGGGTAAAGCTCCACGGTAAGGTCGGTTTCGGCTTCCACCAGGTTTTTGAACACCTGCCCGGCGGCGCCTTTTTTTGAGGTCGTCCAGTCGTCCGGGTCCACGTGGGCAAAGCGCAGCGTTTGCGCGGAGGCATGCGCCGCGCCGATGAGCGTGGCAGTGGCGATGGCAGCGGTCAGCGTGCGTTTCACGGACACGTTGGTGGTAGCGAGTGGTAAAGACATTGTTGTTGTCCTCTTGTCGGGCCGTTGTCATGGGGAGTGAAAAAGCCTTGAGCAAAGGCGTGCCAGGCCAATTCATTCTGTCCTTTCGAACAATGTACGAAATGGTACGTTCAGTCAAGCTGTGGCATACTAGACGAAAGACGACCACGACAATAAAAGGCATGCTCCATGACAGCGACTTCGGCTACGGCCAGCCCTAGAGACACACGGCGTCGGCGCAAGAATGACCCCGAATCCGTGCGCGCCGATATCCTCGCGGTAGCCACCCGCGAATTCTCCGAAAAGGGTCTTTCTGGGGCGCGGATCGATGAGATCGCCGAGAAGACCCGCGCCTCCAAGCGCATGATTTATTATTACTTCAGCGATAAAGAGACGCTCTACCTGCACACCCTGGAGGCTGCCTATCAGAAGGTGCGCCTGCAGGAAGCCGAGCTTGACCTGGATCACCTGGCACCGCTCGAGGCGCTCTGTCGGCTGGTGAGGTTCACGTTCTGCCATCACGCCAAGAATCCTGACTTTATTCGCCTGGTGATGATCGAAAATATTCACCACGGCCGGTTTCTGGCGCAGTCCGAACTGATTCAGTCGCTCAACGCAGGGGTGATTGATGTGCTTGGCGATGTCTATTCGCGGGGCGTCACAGCGGGCTGTTTTCGCGAGGGCCTGGACCCGAGGGAACTGCATTGGCTGATCAGCGCACTGTCATTCTTCAATGTTTCAAATCAGCACACCTTCTCGCGTATTTTTGACTGGCAGCAGGCGGCGCCGGAGAACCAGCAGAAACTGGAAGACCACGTTACCGATATGGTGCTGCGCTACGTACGGGTCGACCGGGAAGCGCCCTGATCGATGACGTAGGTCACCGCTCATGACGATGGCGGGCACGTCAGTGATTGCAAGTTAGCGTCTGCCTATTTAGCGTATAGTTCGAATCGCGAACATGTGTGCAAATTCGTTCCTGCCGAGTCGTGACTTTGTGAACGGTGCCGCGGGTTCTGAACAACGCTAACAGGAGGCTTGACGCCCATGCCGGCCGGATTTTTAAAGCACCCCTTCATGAGCCAGCGCGCCGTCGCTGAATGTGACGACGACGCCATGGTTCGCGCCATGCTGACCGTTGAGTTGGCCCTGGCCGAGGTTCAGGAAGCCAGTGGCGCCATCCCGCATGGCGTGAGCCAGCAAATGCGTGAACAGCTTGCGCGTGCCGACCTTGATGCCTCAGAGATTGCCCAAGGCATCGCCAGCGGCGGCAACGCGGCGATTCCCTTCGTCAAGCAGGGCCGTGCGCTGCTCACCGATGATCTCAAGCGCTACTGGCATCAGGGGGCGACCAGCCAGGACGTAGTCGACTCCGCGCTGATGCTGCTGCTCAAGCCACGCCTGGCAGCACTCGATGAGTTGCTCTTGCGCTGTCGTTCGGCCGCGCTGGCGCTGATGGAGGCACACATCGACACGCCCATGGTGGGGCGCACCCTGATGCAGCAGGCGCTGCCGATGACCTTCGGGGTGAAGGTGGCTCACTGGGCTATCGGTCTGGAGCAGGCGCGCCGCCGTTTATTCGCCGTCGAGCTTCCCGTGCAGTTGGGTGGGGCGGTCGGCGTTCACTCGGGGTGGGATAACCTCGGGCTTGAGTGGATGGATGCGTTAGCCGAGCGGTTAGGCCTGGCGGTGCCGGTGCTGCCCTGGCATACCGATCGCTACCCTATCCATGCCCTTGGCACGGCCCTGGATGCAGTCGCCGGGGCAGCCGAGAAAATCGCCCTGGATGTGTCGCTGCTCACCCAGACCGAAGTCGGCGAAGTCGCGGAACCCACCGCGCCGGGGATGGGGGAGTCATCCTCGATGCCCCACAAGCGCAATCCGGTACGCAGCGCGCTGATTCGCGGCGCGGCGCGGCAAGTGCATGGTCATACCAGTGTGTTGGTCAACGCCACTGCCCAACCGCTTGAGCGGGGACTAGGCGAATGGCACGCGGAGTGGGCGCCGCTTACCGAGAGCGCGCTGCTGGTCGAAGGCGCACTGGAGCAAGTGGCGGTGTTGCTTGAAGGGTTGGAGGTGAACACTACCAACATGCACCGCAACCTCGCGGCTACCGGCGGCGGCATCATGGCCGAGCCGGTGGCGCGGCTGCTGGCCCCCACGCTGGGCGTGGAACAAGCCAAAGCGGTCAGCGCGGAAGCAGCTGAAACTTCACGCCGGGAAGCACGCCCCTATTCAGAGGTACTGGCCGAGCATCCTGATGTGAAAGGCGCCGTTAACCCCGATTCGCTGCGGGAAGCCTGCGACCCCGCTTTATACCTTGGTAGCAGCGCCGCCCAGGTCATGCGCACCAGGAAGTGGCTCGCGTCCTCGTCAGCGCATTGAAAAACAAAGCGTTAAGTTCGGCTGTGGACGGGGCGATGGGACCGGGGGCGCGTTTAGGGGAGCCGCCGGGTTTGACCCAATGGGCATTCGGCAGTAACTTGTTCGTATAAAGAATCTATGTTCGCCTAACGAACAATTACCGATGAGTCAGTAATGTCCAGCTAAGAGGCACCCATCATGGCCGAGTTTCTCAGCCTGCATGACGCGGTAGCGCGCTTCGTCGAAGACGGCGCCACCGTGGCCATGGAAGGCTTTACCCATCTGATTCCTTTTGCGGCGGGCCACGAAGTCATCCGCCAGGAAAAGCGTGACCTGACGCTGATCCGCATGACCCCCGATATCATCTACGATCAGTTGATTGGCGCAGGCTGCGCCAAAAAGGTGATCTTCTCCTGGGGCGGCAACCCCGGCGTGGGCTCGCTGCACCGCCTGCGCGATGCGGTTGAGAAAGGCTGGCCGCACAAGGTCGAGATTCTTGAGCATAGCCACGCCGCCATGGCCTGCGCCTTTGAGGCGGGTGCCGCCGGTCTACCGCTGGCGGTTTTTCGCGGCTACATCGGCAGCGAGCTGCCCAGCGTCAACGACCAGATCAAGTTCATCGAGTGCCCGTTTACCGGGGAGCGCCTGGCCGCCGTGCCGTCGGTGCGCCCGGATGTGTCGATCATCCACGCCCAGCGGGCGGATCGGCAGGGCAATGTGCTGGTGGAAGGCATTGTCGGCGTCCAGAAGGAGGCGGTACTGGCGGCCACGCACAGCATCGTCACGGTGGAAGAGATCGTCGATGACCTTGATGCACACCCCAATGCCTGCGTGATTCCCGGCTGGGCCATCAGCGCCATTGCTGTCGCCGAGAAAGGCGCGCTGCCCTCCTACACCCACGGCTATTACGGCCGCAGCAACCGCTTCTATAAAGAGTGGGATGCCATCGCTCGCGATCGCGACACCTTCACCCGGTGGCTCGACGACAACGTTTACAGTGTAGGGGAGAACAGCAAATGAGTCTCGAATATACCTCTTCTGAAATGATGTCGGTGACCGCCGCACGGGCGCTGGAAAACGGCATGACCTGCTTTGTGGGCATCGGTCTGCCCTCGGAAGCCGCCAACCTGGCACGGCTGACCCATGCCCCCGACGTGGTGCTGATCTACGAATCCGGCACGCTGCAGACCAAGCCCGATATTCTGCCGTTATCTATTGGCGATGGCGAGCTGTGCGAATCGGCGCTGACCACCGTGGCGGTACCGGAGATGTTCCGCTACTGGCTGCAGGGCGGCAAAGTCGACGTGGGCTTTTTGGGCACCGCGCAGATCGACCGCTTTGCTAATCTGAATACGACACTGATCGGCGATTACAAAGCGCCCAAGGTGCGCCTGCCGGGCGGTGGCGGCGCGCCGGAAATCGCCACCAACGCCGGTGAAGTCTTCATCACCCTGAAACACTCCAAGCGCGCCTTTGTGAAAGATGTCGACTTTGTCACCACCCTAGGCTTTGGCCGCGACGGCAAGGGGCGCGACAACGTGCCCAATATCGGTAAGGGCCCCACCCGCGTCATCACCGACCTGTGCGTGATGAAGCCCGACCCTGAGACAAAAGAGCTGGTGGTGGTGTCGCTGCATCCAGGCGTGAGTCGCGAGGACGTCATCGACGCGACTGGTTGGGAAGTGAGCTTTGCCGAGCAGCTTGAGAGCACCCCAGAGCCCAGCGAGAACGAGCTGACGATTTTGCGTGAGCTCAAAGCACGCACCGAGCGGGCCCACGGGGGCGAATAAGGAGCTTGTCATGAGCAATGTCGAAATGAACGACGTCTATCTCTGTCACCCGCGTCGTACGGCTGTCGGTCGCTTTGGCGGTACGCTTGCCAGCGTGCGCCCGGATGATTTTGCCGCGACGATTTTCAAGGCCGTACTGGCGGAAGCGCCGACTCTCGATCCCGCAGCGATCGAAGAAGTCTTCATGGGCTGTGCCAATCAGGCCGGGGAAGATAACCGCAACGTGGCGCGCATGTCGTCGCTGCTGGCGGGCCTTCCTGCCTCGGTGCCCGGCACGACCATGAATCGTCTGTGCGGCTCAGGTATGGACGCGGTGGGTACCGCGTTTCGCGCCATTAAAGCCGGTGAGATGGCGCTGGCGCTGGCAGGCGGCGTGGAGTCCATGTCCCGTGCGCCCTACGTCATGGGCAAGGCCGACAGCGCCTTCGCCCGCGGACAGAAGATTGAAGACACCACCATCGGCTGGCGTTTTATCAACCCGCTGATGAAGAACGCCTACGGCGTCGAGTCCATGCCGGAGACCGCCGAGAACGTTGCCGAGCAGTTCGACATTTCCCGGGAAGACCAGGACGCTTTTGCACTGCGCTCCCAGCAGAAAGCCGCCGCGGCACAACAGGGTGGACGTTTCGCGCAGGAAATTACCGCCATCGAGATTCCCCGCCGCAAGCAGGAACCCCTGATCTTCGATCAGGACGAGCACCTGCGGGAAACCACCTTCGAGAAACTCGCTGGCCTGCCCACGCCCTTCCGCGATGGAGGCAGTGTCACGGCGGGTAACGCCTCGGGCGTCAACGACGGCGCCGCCGCCATGCTGGTGGCCAGCGGCGCGGCGGTCAAACAGCACGGCCTTGCCCCGATGGCCAGAATCATCGGCATGGCCACGGCGGGCGTCGAGCCGCGCATCATGGGCTACGGGCCGGTCCCGGCCGTCAACCGGCTGCTGGAACGCACCGGCGTAAGCCTCAATGACATCGATATTATCGAACTCAACGAAGCCTTTGCCGCCCAGGCACTGGCGTGTATGCGCGACCTGGGGTTGGCCGACGATGATCCTCGCGTCAACCCGAACGGTGGCGCGATTGCCTTGGGGCACCCGCTGGGCATGTCCGGTGCCCGCCTATTGCTGACCGCCGCCCACGAGCTGCAAAACAGCGGCAAGCGCTATGCGCTGTGCACCATGTGTGTAGGCGTGGGTCAGGGTATCGCGACGTTGATTGAACGCGTTTAACGGAGACCGTCATGGCATTTCATAGCATCAATGGCCGCAGCGTCGCGTACCGGCTGCTCGGCGCAGACGTAAACCCGCTGGTTGTGCTGGCGCACCCGCTGGGCATGAGCCAGTCGGTTTGGGACGATGTGATTCCCGCGCTGCTGCCCCGCTACCGGGTACTGACCTGGGATCTCCCCGGTCACGGTGCCAGCCAGGCGGTCAGCGGAGAACAGATCACGCCCGCTGATTTAGCCGCTGAGGCGCTGGCATTGGCAGAGCTGGCGGGCGCTGAGCGCTTTCACTTTGCCGGTACCTCCATTGGCGGTGTCGTCGGCCAGCAGTTGATTGCTGCGCATGGCGACCGCCTGCTCTCCGCGACGCTGACCAACACCGGCGCGGTGATCGGCAACCCGGAACTATGGAACACCCGTGCAGGCCGTGTGCGCCAGGAGGGCCTGGCGGCGGTGTCTGAAGAAATCGTGCCGCGCTGGTTTGCGCCAAAGGCGTTTGAGGCAAGCCCGGCGCTGAAAGCGGGCTGGTGCACCCAGATGGGCCGTGGCGACGATGAGTCCTACGCCCAGCTGTGTGAGATGCTTGGCCGCGATACGTTCACTGGAAGGCTCTCGGGTAAGAGCGCCCTTCATAAGGTCGTTCCTAATAAGGTCAAAGTACAGCTGTTTGGCGGAAGCGAAGACCTGGCCACGCCGCCCGCGACGCTGGAAGCCCTGGCGGCAGAGCTCGATGACGCACCGCTGGAGATTTTTGACAGTGTCGGCCATGTACCCTCGGTAGAAGCCCCGGCGCTGTTCGCGCAAAAGCTTCTCGGGGTGCTGGCAACGGATCTGGGCGATGTGGCCAACCACGGCGTGGCGTACGCGACCGGCCTGGAAACCCGCAAGCAGGTATTGGGAGAAGAGCATGTAGCGCGCTCTACCGCCAACGCCAACAGCCTGGATACCCCCTTCCAGCAGATGATTACCCGCCTGGCCTGGGGCGAGCTGTGGAGCAACGACGATTTAACCCGCCGCGAGCGCAGCATGATCACCACCGGGATTCTCGCCGCGCTAGGGCGCGAAGAGCTAACGCTGCACTTGAAAACCGCCATGCGTATTGGCCTAACGGAGGCGGAGCTGCGCCAGGTGCTCATGCACGTGGCGATTTACGGCGGCGTACCGGCAGCTAATCATGCTTTTGCCCTCGCTAAGGAGTTGGGCTGGGGCGAGTAGGCGAGTGATGTTAACGAACGAGAGGTAAGGGTGATGAGCAACGACAACAAACGCTTTGTAGCACGCGACCGAGATTGGCATCCGCCTGCCTACGCACCGGGCTATAAAACCTCGGTGCCGCGCTCGCCGCAGCAGGCGCTGGTGAGCATGCAGCAACCCACTGTGTCTGAACTGACCGGCCCCGATTTCAGCCATCTGCGCATGGGGCCCCATGATAACGACCTGCTGATGAACTTTTCACAGGGGGAGGGGCTGCCCCAGGGGGAGCGGATCATCATGCATGGTCGCGTCGTCGATCAGTTCGGCAAGCCCGTACCGCATACCCTGGTCGAGATGTGGCAGGCCAATGCCGGTGGCCGCTATCGGCATAAAAAGGACGCCTACCTGGCGCCTTTGGATCCCCATTTCGGCGGCGTCGGTCGCTGCTTGACCGACGATCAGGGTTTTTACCGTTTCCGCACCATCAAGCCCGGCCCCTATCCCTGGCCCAACGATGTGAATAGCTGGCGCCCGGCCCATATCCATGTCTCGGTGACCGGGCCCTCAATCTCTACTCGTTTGATTACGCAGATGTATTTTGAAGGTGATCCGCTGATTCCGCTTTGCCCCATTGTGCATACGCTCAGCGATCCTGAGGCAGTGGACACCATGATCGGCCGGCTCGATATGGCGCACAGTAAACCGATGGACTGCCTGGCCTATCGCTTTGACATCGTGGTGCGCGGCGAGCTGCAAACCTACTTCGAAAACCAGTAAGGCCAGGGGGATAATCATGCAACAACCCGCTATTCAGCCCAACACGCAGCCGACCAGCGAGCTGATGCTGCGCGAAACGGCGTCGCAAACAGCCGGCCCCTATGTGCATATTGGTCTGGCGCTCGCCGCAGCCGGGAACCCCGTTCGGGATGAAGAGATCTGGAACGAGATGGCCAAGCCTGACGCCGAGGGTGAGCTTGTCGAGATCGTGGGCACCGTGATCGACGGCAATGGCGACTTGGTGCGGGATGCGTTTCTAGAAGCCTGGCAGGCCGACGCCAACGGCAACTACCAGCCCGATTACGACCTCGGCAAGCCGTTCAATAGCTTCGGCCGTACCGCTACCACCTTTGATCACGGCAGCGAGTGGTCGCTGACCACCATCAAGCCCGGCGCGGTGAAACACCCCAGCGGTCAACTGATGGCGCCGCACATTAACCTGGCGGTCTTTGCCCGGGGGATCAATATTCACCTGCAAACACGGCTTTACTTCGATGATGAGGCTGAAGCGAACGCCCAGTGCCCGGTGCTCACGCGTATTGAGTCACCGACGCGCCGCCAGACCCTGATCGCCAGGCGCGAAGAGGTGGACGGCAAGGTGCGTTATCGCTTTGATATCCGCCTGCAGGGCGAAGGCGAGACGGTATTTTTTGATTTTTGATACATGCCTGAAGTGCATACAACGATGAGGGCAGCCAATATGGCTGCCCTTTTCAGTCTGGAAATAAGGAAGACGCCCTCTATCGTTACGTTACGCAGAGCAGCTTTGCTTTAACTCCATTGCGGCGTTGTAGATGTCGTTGGCAGCGCCGCCAATGTCCTCCAGGTAGTCATCAATGGTCTGCTGCAACACCGGGCCCCATTCAGGATCTTCCAGCGCGTCGTCGATGACGACGAACTCATGCCCTGCCTCGACGGCTTCTTCGCGCCCTTGGCGTATCATCTCGTCGTAAACTTCCGCCGCGCGAAGCGACCACTCCAACCCGCTGTGGTCATCAATCACCTGCTGCAAATCGGCTGGCAGGCGGTCGTAGCTGCGCTGGCTCATGGTGGCGAACAGCGAAAGGTCATACAGGGGAACTTCGGTATGGTACTGCGCCAGTTCGTTCAGCCGGAAGGTCTTCATGCCTTCCCAGTTGAAGCTGAGGCCGTCGACGACGCCACGCTGCATGGCGGTAAACACATCTGGCGCTGGCATACCCACCGCCTGGGCGCCCAGGCGTTCGAACATGTCACCCACCACCGGCGTAGGGCGGCGTAGGCGAAGCCCCTCGAGGTCTGCCGGTGTTTCAATCCGTTGATCCTTGGTATGCAGATAACCTGGGCCGGTCGTGAACAGGAACAGAGGGCGCGTGTCGGCGTACTCCTCCTCAAAGTGGCCTTGATCGTAAAGTGATTGAAGAATACAGGCACCCTGGCGTGCACTTGATGATACCCCCGGCAGCTCAACCACCTGGGTCAGAGGAAAGCGGCCCGCCGTGTACCCTTGAGCAGAGGCGCCAATATCGGCGATACCTTTCACGGCGCTTTCATAGGTCTTGTCTGATTTGGCTAGGGTCTGGCTGGGGAAAATTTCCACGCTCAACTGACCGTCGGAAGCTTCTTCGACGCTTTCCGCCCAGGCCTGAAACAGCTCGCGGTCGATCATGGAACCGCCCGGCCAGACGTGCGCCACCCTGAGGGTGGTGCTGGCTTCCACGGTGGAGGCGGCGAGTGACGCGGCGAACAGGCCAAACAGTGTCGCCTTGGCTAAGTGTTGGGACGGCTTTTTCATTGTCGTTATCCTCATATCTAGTCAACGGGAGTACGTTCTTGTGATTGTTCTTGTAAACGCTCTTGTGACGGCTTAGAGATCCAGCACAAGCGTTTTGCTCTTGGCTCTGGAGCAGCAGGGCGTGAACTGATCGTTGGCCGCGTGCTCATCGTCCTCCAGGTATAAATCCCGGTGGTCGGGTTCGCCTTCAAGCACACGGGTCAGGCAAGTGCCGCAGACCCCCTGCTCGCAGGACACCATGATCTCGATGCCATTTTCAGCCAGCACCTGGTGGACGGTTTTATCGGCGGGGACGGTAAAGGCGGCGCCGCTGCTGGCGATACGCACCTCGAAGCTACCGTCGTCTTCCGAGGTTGTCTCCGCGCCGGCAAAGTACTCGGTGTGCAGCTGGTCGTCTGGCCAGCCGCATTGTTTACCCGTCGAGATGACGGCATCGATAAAGCCGCCAGGGCCGCAGACGTAGAGCTGGGCATCAGCGTCTGGCTCACTGAGCAGTTTTTCCAGGTCAAGGGTTGGGGACGCGGCGTCATCGTCGAGATAGAAGTGCGTTCTATCGGCAAAACTTGATGCCTCGATGCGCTCGCGAAAGGCCATGCGCTCGGCGGAGCGCGCACAGTAGTGCAGCTCGAAGTCTGCCTCGGTGCGCGCCAACCGTTCTGCCATGCACAGCAACGGGGTGATGCCAATCCCGCCCGCCAGCAGATACGTTCGTTTAGCTGGCTTGAGCGGGAAGTGGTTTTTAGGGGCGCTGATGAGCAGGAGGTCGCCCTCTTTCACCTCATCGTGCATGGCGACGGAGCCTCCTCGGGAGGCTTCGTCTCGCAATACGCCGATCAAGTAGCGATCCCGCTCCTCCGAGTGATTGCACAGCGAGTACTGTCGTATCACGCCCTCCTTGACCTGCACGTCGATATGAGCGCCTGCGCTAAAGGGCGGAAGCGGACGGCCATGAGGGTCGGCAAGCTCGAAGGTGGCGATGCCCAGCGCCTCCTCATGGCGAGCTTTTACCTCGACAATAAGCGATAGAGAGGGGTGGCTCATGCCGTTGCCTCCTGGGGTTGCTCGGCCTGCTCCTCTTTTAAGATGCGATCAATAATGCGGCGCGCTTGTACGCCCCCACCGTCAATATTGAGTTTCAGCAGTTGGCGGTCGGGGTATTTGAGCAGGTTGCGCTGCTGTGCCTCGAGCATCTCAAGGTCCTCTTCGAAGATCTTGCCCTGGCCCTCTCGAATCCTGTCGGTGAGCGCCTGATCTTCGGGTTTGAAGTTGCGGGCCATGCCCCAGAAGTACCAGATAGAGGTATCGGTCTCCGGGGTGATAAAGTCGACCACGATACTTGAGGCTTTGACATTGGCCGGTGCCTTGGCCCCGCCATTGCCTGCGTGGGCCACGCCGACGTCGATTAACACATGGCTGGGCGGGGTAAAGCGGCAGATCTGCCAGCGGTCTACGGGAACATCGTCGGCCAGCCCGTTCCCCTTGAGGGCGGCCTGCCAGAAAGGCGGCGCGGGTATGTTTTCCATTTCACGGCTGGTGACCACTTCATCGCCGTTAACGGTTGTTTCCGGCGCTGCCTCTTCTATCTCGGGTTGGCCAATGCTGGAGGCGTGCACATAGGTCTCATGGGTAAGGTCCATGAGGTTGTCGATCATCAGGCGATATTCACACTGAATATGGTAAAGGCCGCCGCCATAAGCCCAGTCGGGGTTATTGGCCCAGTGCAGTTCGGGAATCAGATCGGCGTCAGCTTTCTCGGGGTCGCCGGGCCAGATCCAGATAAAGCCATGGCGTTCCTCGACGGGATAGGCGCGGTTGCTTGGAAAGCCGCGAACCCGCTGACCGGGCATGCTGTCGCATTTGCCGCTGCAGTTCATCTCGAGGCCGTGGTAGCCGCATACCAGCTTGCCATCACGGACAAAGCCCAGTGAGAGCGGCGCGCCGCGATGAGGGCAGAAGTCCTCCACGGCAGCAACGCGACCTTCATCGCCACGGAAGAAAACTAGTTGCTTATTGCAAATAGTTCGCCCGAGCGGCTTGTCGGAAAGCTCATCAGGGGTGCAGGCGACGTACCATGTGTTCATTGGATAGGGGGCTTGTTGTGTCACGGTCAACTCCTTCTTGGTATTGTTTATGGGTATCTGAATTTTTGTTATTGGATCCAAAGTAAAGGCTAGAAGGGTTTTTACCGTCAACCTATACTTTCGTAGCGTGCGCTGGTTCACCGCTAAATCTTGTTGATATGAGAGAAAAACCACATGAGTGACAACGATAAAAGCCTGGTCAGTCGGCTCCGCAAGCTGATAGGTGCGGGCCATTACCACCCAGGAGAGCGTCTTGGAGAAGAGGCGGTAGCCGAGCAGTTCGGCGTTTCAAGAACGCCTGTTCGCCTGGCTTTTCGGACGCTGGAGCAGGAGGGGTTGCTCCAGCGTGCGGGCAAGCGGGGGTTCATGGTGCGTGAGTTTACCCAGGCCGATGTGCACTGCGCCGTTGAGGTCCGCGGGGTGTTGGAGGGGCTGGCCGCCCGGCGCCTGGCGGAGCGGGGCATGCCGCAAGATGTTGTCGAGTCACTGGATTTTTGGATCCAAAAAGGCAGGCAGCTACTGCATAAAGGGTACCTTTTGGAAACCGATATCAATCAATGGAGCGATATCAATTCACACTTCCATGGAAGCATTGTGGGAGCTGCCGATAGCCGTGTGGTGGCCGATGCCATTTCGCGTAATAACCATCTGCCATTTGCTGCCGCCGACTCCATCATTATCGATAGCGAGGATTTGGGGCGAGAGTTCAAGAAACTGCAGTTGGCCCAGTTTCATCATGAGCTTATATTTCAGGCACTTAAATCATGGGAAGGTGCCCGTGCGGAAATGCTGATGCGTGAGCACGCGCTGATTGGGCTGCGTTATCCTGAACTTCTGGCTGATAACCTCTGAAGCGAAGAGTCATCTAGTTTCAATGTGTAATTAAACCAAAGTATTAACCATTTAAAATTTAATTTAATCAATAGCTTGGGTTTTTAAATTAGATAAGACCTCCGCCTTAATTGACAGGTGGAGGTTTTTTTTGCAGCTTTAGTACGTAATGCGGATCAACGTTCGCATTGAGAACAAATACAATTGGACTCGACACTAAAAGCAGAGATCAACAATGAAAATGAACCGTTTTGTTGCATGCGCCCTTCTGACACCCTGCGCTTTTGCTGTTCAGGCTCACGCCTTTGACGTAGTGGAAGCAGGGCAACCCGTGGTGACCGGTGAGCCAAGCCGTGTAGGCCCGCCCTGGAACCATCGGTCGACGATCAATATTCCCGGCACGCAAACGGATATCGCCTTCGGGGGGTACGTCAAGCTTGATGCCTTTTACGACTTCGATTATGACCTGGGCACATCGACCGATCCTTACGCGGTCATGAACCCTGGCAATCAGACCGATGGCCGCACCAGCTTTACGGCCTATGAGTCTCGCCTGAATTTTCGCACGCAGACCCAAACCGACTATGGGCGTCTATCTACCTACTTCGAGGGGCATTTTGTCCCCGACGGCAAGTTTGGCCTGCGCCATGCCTACGGAGAGCTCAATGGATTTCTTGCCGGGCAGACATGGTCAAACTTCATGAGCTTTGTGGGCGGTACGCGCACGCTGGCGTTAGGCGATCCCAAGGGCTACGCCTTCGAGCGGCAGGCGCAGTTACGCTATACGCAACCGGTGGGCGCCGGTACGTTTTCTGCTGCCCTGGAAAACCCCACCACCGTCATTGCCCGCAATGACGCCGACGTTGCCGATGGCGAGAGCCAATTGCCCGACTTGACGCTGCGCTATGAATACAAGCGCCTGTTTGCCCTGTCGGGGATAGCGCGTCAACTGTCGACCAATAACATCACCAATACCATCGATGACGAAGCCACTGGCTATGGGGTTCAGGCGCAGTTCAATATGCCTTTCAGCTCGACGACCAGCTTGCGGGGCAGCGCTACCTTTGGCGAGGGCATCGGTAACTATATGGGGAATCCCGGCAATGTGGGTCACCGTAATGCCCCGGATGTTTATGTGGACGGTACTGACATCGAAACGATCGAGACCCAGGCGTTTGGTCTCTCGCTCAATCATTACTGGACGGATAGCTGGTTCAGCTCTGTAGGCGTTTCGCGCCTTGAGCAGGACCTGCCATCAGACTATGGCGATCATTTCGAAACCCTTGACTACGCGTTTGCCAACGTCATCTGGGATGTCACCGAACGCATGGCGGTCGGTCTCGAATACCAGCATGCCGATATCGAGCAGGTGAATGGTGATGCCAATGATGCAAGCCGACTGCAGGCAAGTGCCACCTTCCAGTTCTAGCGATCTACGCTTTGCAGTGATGTGAAGGTGTCAGTGATGTACCGCTGTTTTGATCACGTTTTGGGCTGGCACTTTGCCAGCCTTTTTTGCGCATGTGTGCAGGGGTAGCGGGAAGGGTTTGCTACGCAGCTGCTCAGTCGCTTGATAGTCGCCGTGAGCCCAAGGCTTATTCGGGCATGTGCTCAAGCAGTATGGCCATGCCTTGTCCGCCCCCGATACAGGCGGCGGCGATGCCATAGCGCATCCCATCGCGTTTGAGCTGGCGAGCGAGCGTCATCGCGAGACGCAGGCCGGTCGCGGCCAGCGGATGGCCAATGGCGATGGCACCGCCATGGACGTTGAGTTTGGTGAGGTCGAGATCCAGCTCGCGGGCGACGGCAAGCACCTGTGCACCCTGAGCCTCATTGATCTCAAGGCGGTCAATATCGTCGAGCGTGAGGCCACTGCGTTCCAGCAGCAGACGAATAGCGGGGGCGGGCCCGATACCCATGAGCTCGGGGGCGACGCCGACCACGGCGGTGGCGCACAGGCGTGCCAGAGGTGGCGTGCCCATGTGCGAGCCCGCCATCACCAGCGCCGCTGCGGCACCATCGACAACGGCGGCGCTGTTGCCTGCGGTTTGTACGCCGTCGTCGTATACCGGCGGTAACGGGGTCAATACGCTCCGTGGCGAAGGCCGGATATGCGTATCCTGGTCCACGCGGTTGATCTTGCGGGGTAGACGTATGCCCCGGTCATAATAGCCAGGCAGGGAGAAGGTTTCGTTGCCAACCGCTACGATCTCCGCAGAGAAAATCCCTTGCGCCTGGGCGTCGACCGCACGGGCGAAGCTGCGCTCGGCAAAGGCGTCTACCTGCTCACGGGTGATGGCATAGCGCTGTGCCAGGGTGTCGGCGGTCTGGATCATGGATACACTAGGCGCCGGATCCATGAGCGCTTCCCACAGGAAGTCCTTGAAGGCCACTTGTTCACCCAGTTTGAAGCCTCCTCGGTGCTTATAGGCGACAATCGGGTTGCGGGTCATGGATTCCGCGCCGACGCACAGCACGCGCGTGGCCTGGCCAAGGGCAATCTGCTCCGCGGCCTGCTTCAGCAGTTCAAACCCAGTGCCGCAGACGCGTTGCGAATGCAGGGCAGGTACCTCCTGGGGCACCCCCGCATACAGCCCAATATGGCGGGGGAGTAAGTAGGCATCGACACTGGCTTGTGCCACTGAGCCTGCGATGACGGAATCCACGTCTGCGGGTGACGTACCGCTTGCGGCCAGCACCTCCCGGGCCACCTTGATACCAAGGTCGGTGGGTGAAGTGGCGCCTAACGCACCGTTCAGGTCGGTAAACGGCGTGCGCAAGGCGGCAACCAGGTGGATGTCTTCAAAGGCCGCGTAGTGGCCGCGTGTCATGAGCATGCTCCCAACGTGGTATCGGGAGCAGCCTCGAGCGGGTCATGTGCTCCCCTGAGTGGCGGGGTATCGGTGTCTAGGTGCTCAACTGGCGGGCAGCACAATGCGTGCATCCCGAGGCGGCTCGGCGTAAAGGCAGGCCACAAGATTCGGGTAGCGCTCGCGAACCAGCCGCTGATTCACCGACCCTTTGTCGGTGACTTCGCCCTGATCGGCGGAAAGTGGCTGATCCAGCAGGAGCAGGCGATCCAGCCGCATGGAGCTTGACTGGCCGTGACCATGCGCGGCCAGGCGTTCGGCGAACCATTGGTGCAGCTCGGGGTTCGTGGCGAGCGCCTCGAGGGAAGCGCTTGCCAGGCCAAGGTGCTGTTGGCAGGCTGGCAGATTCAAGACGACGAATCCGGTGAGGTAGTCGCGCCCTTCGCCAACCACCACGATGTCCTGTACCAGAGGAGCAAAGTGCTCCACAAGGTGGAGGCGTAGCGTGCCCACATTGACCCAGGTGCCGGTGACCAGCTTGAAGTTCTCGCTGAGTCGCCCGTCGAACAGTAGTCCCCGCTCCGGGTGGTCGGGGTCAAGCAGGCGCATGGCGTCGCCGGTGCAGTAGAAACCTTCGTCGTCAAACGCCTCGTGCGTCCGCTGGGGATCCCGCCAGTAGCCTGGCGTGACGTTGAGACCCTTGAGGCGCGCTTCCCATTTATCGTCCGTGGCCACCAGCTTGAGCGTCATGCCGGGAACGGGCACGCCTATCAGCCCCGGTATATCGCCAGGGTCGTCGGTGCAGAAGGCCAGGCACGCTTCCGTGGAGCCCAGGCCGCTTAACATGGGCACAGGGGCGCCACGGCTCTGTCGTCCCAGGGTTTCCAGGGCGGTTCGCACATGCCCGGGCAGCACGGCCCCTCCGAAGTGCATCATCTCCAGATGGCGGAAGAAGGCGGCGCGCAGCGTGTCGTCGTCGCGTAAGTGTTCGACCAGTGCCTCGAACCCCTTGGGGACGTTGCAATAAAACGTGGGTGAAACCTCGCGCAGGTTCTCGACGGTACGACGAACCCCCTGGGCCGTGGGGTTGCCGTCATCAATGTATAAAGCGCCGCCGTTGTGAATCGCCATTCCCAGAATGGTATTGCCGCCGAAGGTATGGTGCCAGGGCAGCCAGTCGACCAGCACGGGTTTGCGCTGCTCCAGAAAGCCCAGTCGCTTCGTCAGCATGGCTTGATTGCTACACAGCATGCGGTGGGTGTTAATCACCGCCTTGGGCATGCCCGTCGATCCTGAGGTAAAGAGTAACTTGGCGACACTGTCAGGCGTTACGCGGTCATGGGCGGCGTCAACTGCGGCGCTTGCCGGTGTCGCGGCGAGTGACGCGAGCGCCAGGGACCGTTGAGCCGGCGCGCTGGCTACGCAGGTAATGCTGTCGTCGCAAACGGCCGCCAGCGCCTGGCTAAAGCGCGACTCGTCATCGACAAAAACCATGCCCGGTGTCACCAGCGCCATCACATGCCGCAGCTTGACGAAGTCTTCGGACAGCAGCGCGTAAGAAGGCGAGACCGGCACGTAGGGAATGCCGACATGCATAGCGGCACAGGCCAGCAGGGCATGGTCAATGCTATTGCCGGACAGCACCATCAGCGGACGTTCCGCTGACAAGCCGTGATCGAGCAATGCCTGTGCCAGGCAGGTCACCCTGGTCATCGCATCGCCAAACGTTAGCGTTCGCCACTTCTGCGGTCCATCCACTCGCTCCGCCAGGAACGTTTGCTGCGGTGTTTCACTGGCCCAGTGTGCGAGGCGTTGGGTCATGGCGCGGGGGTAGTCAGGTACTTCGCCACCGTGTAGTTGGTGTTCTTGAGCGTGGTGCGAGTGGCTGGGCGACGGGGGGGAGGGGCGTGACATTCGTGGCTCCATAGCGAAAAATCTTGGTTTTATTGTGTGCTGTCATGCTGGCGCATATAGTTATAGTTGTTAACTAGATGGTTGGCTAGGATGCCAGTGTAAGACCTTGGTTGTATCTAACTAACTCGAGACGGGAATTATTTTCATGACCATATCCAAGAAGAGCGCGCCTGTTCACCAGGTCGAACCCGAAGAAAAAGAGCCGACGTCCGTTGCCGGACTGGTGCTTGAAAACCGCTTGGGCTACGCCTTGAGGAGAGCCCAACTGACGGTTTTCAAGCATTTCAACGAGGCCATGCAGGCGTATGAAATACGTCCTGCCCAGTTCTCTTCGCTGGTGGTGATAGAAGGATATCCAGGAATAACTCAAACGAACCTGGCCAAGGTGCTGGACATTGACCCGCCAAGAATCGTTAGCCTTATCAATCACCTGGAGGAAAGAGGGCTGGCTTTGCGGGTACGCTGCAAGCGTGATAAGCGCTCTCACGGGATTTTCCTCAGCAAAAAGGGTGAGGCGTTGACCCAGCAGTTGAAAGAGCTGGCTGAGCAAAGTGATATTCAAGCAACTCAATCACTTAGTGAGATAGAACGGCGTCAATTGCTGTCTCTGCTGGTAAAAATCTATGCGCCGGATACCGCCGACGAATAATGCTTTAGTCGTATTTTTAATAACGCTGCTTGCATGCTGCCGAAAAGGAAATTACTTATAGTTGGTAACTAGTTTGGTGTTGGCGAGCCCGGTTGTGCATGTCATGGGATGTTCCGCATCCAGGGTGGCGTCCTGACCAAGCAAGAAACGATGCCATGCGTCACGCCAGACGGCGAATTCATATAACAAAGAGACAAGATAATGAGCAGCCTAGCGACGGTGCCAACAACCGGTACTGCACTGATAAGCCGCAGCCTTGAGACGCTCTGTCGGTTTGCCGCAATAAGCGGCGGCTTGCTGGTCGCTTCTCTTGCGCTCATCACCGTCGTCAGCATTCTGGGGCGATGGCTGGCAAGCGCGCCTGTTCTTGGCGACCTGTCCTTGCTGGACTGGGTGGGCCCCATCACGGGAAATTACGAACTGGTGGAGATGGGCACGGCCATCGCGGTGTTTCTGTTCCTGCCCTACTGCCATCTTCGCGGCGGTCACGTCACGGTGGATCTGGTGGTGATGCATGCGCCGACCGTTATTCAGCGCTTGCTGGCCATTGTTGCCGAACTCCTCTTTCTGGCGGTCGCGGGCTTGATGACCTGGCGCCTTTATCACGGCTTGCTGGATAAGCATCGCTACATGGAAACCAGCATGCTGCTGGATATACCGCTCTGGTGGGGGTACATCGGTGGCATCGTGGGCCTGGCACTGTTGACGGCGGTCTGCCTGTATCGCGCCATCGATGCTTTTGCATATGAGCCCAGGTCTCAGGCCCCGACGCAGGATAATGCCGACCAGGGAGGTCTGTGATGACACCGCTGACCTTGGGCGCTGGTGGTTTTATTGTCCTGCTGTTCATGATGGCTTCACGTATTCCTATCGGCCTGGCCATGCTGGTCGTCGGTGGAGTGGGCACGATGCTCATCACCGGCCCGATGGGCATCTTGAATGGCTTGAAGACACTACCTTACGAGCATTTCTCCAGCCATACGCTATCCATCATTCCGCTTTTCCTGCTAATGGGGCAGTTTGCGGCGAGAGCTGGGCTTTCCCAGGCCATGTTCCAGGCCGCCAACGATTGGCTGGGTCACCGTCGCGGTGGGCTGGCGATGTCCACGATTGGCGCCTGTGGCGCTTTTGGCGCCATTTGCGGCTCTTCGCTGGCCACGGCGGCGACCATGACGCAAGTGGCGCTTCCTGAAATGGAGCGCCAGGGATATCGCGGTAGCCTGGCGACCGGTGCACTGGCGGCGGGTGGCACGCTCGGGATCCTGATCCCCCCCTCTGTGGTGCTGGTCATCTATGCGATTCTGGCTGAACAGAACATTAACGAAATGTTTGCCGCCGCCCTGGTGCCGGGGCTGCTGGCGGTATTCAGCTATATGCTGGCCATCTCGCTATACGTGCGGCTCGTTCCGAGTAGTGCGCCGAGTAAAGCAAAAGCCTCACGGGGAGAGCGTTGGCGCTCGCTGCTGGAAGTATGGCCTGGTGCCGCCATTTTTATCGTGGTCATCGGGGGCATTTATACCGGTGTCTTTACGCCCACCGAAGCGGCAGCCGTGGGCGCGGTTGCCACGGGGATTCTGGCGGTGACCCGCGGCGGGCTGCGCTGGAGCGGGCTGCGCGATTGCGTGCTCGACACCGCCGTGACCTCGGCAATGATCTTCTTCATCGTGCTCGGTGCCAGCGTTTTCAACAGCTTCCTTGCCCTGACCCAGCTGCCACAAATCACTGCTGGCTGGATCGTAGGGCTCGAGATCAGTCCCTGGGTGGTGCTGGCCGGTATCTTGTTATGTTACCTGGTGCTCGGCTGCTTCATGGACAGCCTGTCGATGATATTGCTCACCGTGCCCATCTTTCTGCCCATCATCATGGGTATGGACTTCGGCATGCCCGCCACGGATGTGGCGATCTGGTTCGGTATCCTGGCGTTGGTGGTCGTCGAGGTTGGCATGATCACGCCACCAGTAGGGCTGAACATCTTCATCATCCACTCCATGGCGCCGCGCATTCCCTTGACGGAAACCTTTAAAGGCATCCTGCCTTTCCTGGTCGCTGACCTGATCCGCATCATTCTGCTGGTGCTCTTCCCCGCCATCACGCTCGGCTTCGTCTACTTAATCAATTGATCAAGGAGTAAGACATGAATAGTCCGCGTCGCGACCCAGCGAAGATTAAAGCTCCTCGTGATGCTGAGGAGATAGCTAACCGAAAAGATTCAGCGCTGAACAGATAGTTAAAAAATCATTCCTGATACGTAACGTTGTAAGTCGTTTGATAAACCCCGAGGAGCAAGAGATGAGTCATTACCAGGATCGCTGGCAAACCGTGAAGGTTAACGTCGAAGAGGGCATTGCCTGGGTGACGTTGAACCGCCCTGAAAAGCGCAACGCCATGAGCCCGACGCTCAACCGGGAAATGATCGATGTGCTGGAGACCATCGAGCTGGATCAAGAGGCCCACGTACTGGTGCTGAGTGGCGAGGGCGAATCCTTTTCTGCCGGCATGGATCTCAAGGAGTACTTTCGCGAGATCGACGCCAGCCCCGAGATCGTTCAGGTCAAGGTGCGCCGCGACGCCTCTACCTGGCAGTGGAAGCTGCTGCGTCACTATGCCAAGCCCACCATCGCCATGGTCAATGGCTGGTGCTTTGGCGGGGCCTTCTCGCCGCTGGTGGCCTGCGACCTGGCGATTGCCGCCGATGAGTCGGTATTCGGCCTCTCGGAAATCAATTGGGGCATTCCTCCGGGCAACTTGGTCAGCAAGGCCATGGCCGATACCGTGGGCCACCGTGAAGCGCTCTACTACATCATGACCGGAGAAACGTTTACCGGGCCCGAGGCGGCCAAGATGGGGCTGGTGAATAAAAGTGTGCCGCTGGCCGAGCTGCGTGACGCCACCCGGGAGCTTGCGACCACGCTGCGTGACAAGAACCCGGTGGTGATGCGTGCCGCCAAGATCGGCTTCAAGATGTGCCGCGAACTGACCTGGGAGCAGAATGAAGAGTACCTCTACGCCAAGCTTGACCAGGCGCAGCAGCTTGATCCGGAACAGGGTCGTGAGCAAGGGCTGAAGCAGTTCCTCGACGAAAAGAGCATCAAGCCGGGGCTTGAGAGCTACCACCGGTAAGAACCGGACAATAACAACCGACAATGCTGTAAACGAGAGGTTGCCATGGATCTTGAACTGTTAATTGGCGGTGAGCGGCATGCCGCTGAACAAGCCGCCCACTTTACGCGGGCCAATCCGCTGACCGGTGATGTCGTCACCCAGGCGGCGGCGGCCTCTGCCGCCGATGCGGCGCGGGCCGCAGACGCCGCCGCGAACGCCTTCCCTGCCTGGTCAAGAACGGCGCCCGGCGAAAAGCGCGCCAAGCTACTCAAAGCTGCAGAGGCAATGGAAGCGCGCCAAGTCGATTTTATCGAACGCATGGTGGAGGAAACCGGCGCCACACCAGGCTGGGCAGGCTTTAATGTCATGGTGGCCGCCAGCATCCTGCGCGAGGCCGCGTCGCTGACCACGCAAGTGAATGGCGAGGTCATCCCGTCCAACGTGCCCGATAACCTGGCGATGGGCGTGCGCGTGCCCTGCGGCGTGGTGGTGGGTATCGCCCCCTGGAACGCGCCCATCATTCTGGGTACCCGTGCCATCGCCACACCTCTGGCGTGCGGCAATACGGTAGTACTCAAGGCTTCCGAACAGTGCCCCGGAACCCACCACCTGATCGGGGAAGTGCTGGTCGAGGCGGGCCTGGGCGATGGCATCGTTAACGTGGTGACCAATGCGCCCCCGCAGGCCGCCGAGGTCGTCGAGGCGCTGATCGAGCATCAAGCCGTGCGGCGTATCAATTTCACCGGCTCGACCGAGGTGGGGCGCATCATTGCCGAAAAGGCGGCGCGCCATCTCAAGCCAGTCCTGCTGGAACTGGGGGGCAAGGCGCCGTTCGTGGTACTGGAAGATGCCGATCTTGATGCCGCCGTGGAGGCCGCTGCCTTTGGCGCCTTCTTCAATCAGGGGCAGATCTGCATGTCCACCGAACGGCTGATCGTTGTGGATGCGGTCGCCGATGCCTTCGTCGAAAAACTGGCCCGCAAGGCGGAAACTCTGCACGCGGGTGACCCGAAAGAAGAAGGCAATGCGCTGGGGACGCTGATCAATCGCGAATCGGGCGAGAAGCTCAATGCCCTGATCGACGACGCCCGGCAGCACGGCGCACGCCTCGCCTGCGGCGGCAAGGCCGAAGGCGTCATCATGCAGCCGACCGTGGTCGATGGGGTCACCAAGGCGATGCGTCTGTATGGCGAAGAGTCGTTTGGCCCGGTGGTGGCGCTGATGCGTATCAAGGATGAGGAAGACGCTCTGCGCGTGGCGAACGATAGCGAATACGGCCTTTCCGCCTCCGTCTTCAGCCGCGATACCGCCCGGGCGATGCAGTTTGCCCAACGCATTGAATCGGGTATTTGCCATATCAATGCGCCCACCGTGCACGATGAGCCGCAGATGCCCTTTGGCGGCGTCAAATCGAGCGGCTATGGACGCTTCGGCGGCAAGGCCGGGATCGAGGAGTTCACCGACTTGCGCTGGATGACCATGCAGCTTGGTCCGCGCCATTACCCCATCTAGATAAGCTAGACCAATTGACCAGCAAGATAGCAACATAAACAAGGAGTTCATTACAATGACAATAAAACCCACACTCGCCAGCCTCGCCTTGATCAGCGGCATGCTCTTCAGCGCGGGTGGCCACGCCCAAGACACCGTGACCCTGCGGCTGCACCACTTTGCTGCCCCTTCCACGCCCGTGCAGACCGAGTATCTGGAACCCTGGGCCAAGCGGATCGAAGAGCAATCTGAAGGGGCTATCAAGGTGGAAATCTTCCCAGCCATGCAATTGGGTGGATCGGCCCCTTCGCTTTACGACCAGGCCAAGGACGGGGTCGTCGACATTGCCTGGACCTTGTTGAGCTATACGCCAAACCGATTCCCGGCGTCCGAGGCATTCGACCAGCCTTTCCTGCCCACCACCGGGGAAGCCACCAGCATGGCGGCCCATGAGTTTGCGACGACGCATATGCAGGATGCCTTCGAGGGTGTCTACCCTATCGCCGTCTTTGCCCATACGCCGGGCAAGCTCCATACCAGAGACGTATCTATTGAAAGCGCTGATGATCTCGATGGTCTGGCCCTTCGTGCACCTTCGAAGACCATGAATCGTTATCTGGGGCTGCTTGGTGCGCAAGCAGTGGGCATGCCGATGCCGCAAATTCCTGAAGCCATCTCCCGGGGGGTGATCGACGGCCTGGCACTGCCGTTTGAAAGTGCGGCGGCGCTGGGCGTGCTGGACGTTGCCCAGAACCACACCTTTTTTGAAGGTGAACATGGGCTATATACGGCCATGATGGTGCTGGCCATGAACCAGGCTAGCTATGACGCGCTTTCGACGGAGCAGCAGCAGGTGATTGACGATAATGCCGGGCTTGCGGAAGCACAGCGCATCGGTCAGGTCATGGATCAAGCAGAAGAGAAGGCGATTGACGCTATTGAAGCGACAGCGGAAGGTGAAATGCTCTACATCACCGAGGATTCACTGCAACCCTGGCAGGAGGCTGCCGAAACGGCCACGGCTCAATGGATTGACGATATGGAGAGCCGTGGCTTCGATGGCAAACGGCTTTATGATGAGGCGACGCGACTGGTAGAGATGTATACAGAGCAGACAAAGTAGCCTTTATTTTTATCTGGCATCGTCAACCGCCTTCGCTCCTGCGAAGGCGGTTTTTTGCTATGTGAGGGGCTTGGGCCGATCCGATGCGCAGGAGCAGAGTAAGGCGTCCGACGGATTATAGACCAATGTCGATTAGCCCCGCGCTCCATAGTGGACTAACGTAGTGTTATGTGGCGAACTAATATTCGCTATGCGAACTAGCATGAATCCAAGAATAAATGCCTGGAGCCCCTATGAAAACGATGCTTACTCGCTGCTTTCTTGCAGCTGCCGTCGCCGGTGTGACAGCCGCCTCGGCGCAAGCAGAAACGACCCTGCGTATGGCGCATTTCTGGCCTGGTGCCTCGGGTATCAATGAAGATATTTTTGAAGCCTGGGCCGAAACCATCGAAGAAGTGTCTGGCGGCGATCTAACCGTTGAAATGTTCCCTTCCGGCACCCTGGCCAAGCCAGACGCCATTTATGAGGCCGCTGCAAATGGCATCGCGGACATCGGCGCAACCGCGCAGGGGTATACCGCTGGGCGCTTCCCGCTGTCGCAGATCGTCGAACTGCCAGGCGTCGCGACGACCGCGACCCAGGGAGCGTGTGTGCTGCAAACGCTTTACGACGACGGCCACCTGGATAGTGAGTATGAGGACACGCGCCCGCTGTTCATGTTCACCACCGGGCCAGGCGGTATCCATACCATCGATACGGACGTGCAACGCCCAGAAGACCTTGAAGGCCTGCGCATCCGGCGGCCAACGGCTGTGGCGGGCCAGATGCTGGACAACATGGGGGCCGAACCGGTCGGCATGCCGGCACCGGATATCTACACGTCCATGCAGCGCGGCGTTATCGATGGGCTGAGCTTCCCCTGGGAAGGCCTTAAAGGCTTCCGCATCAATGAACTGGTCAACTACCACACCGAGGTGCCGTTCTACACGTTGATTTTCGTCGCCACCATGAATCAGCGTGCTTACGACAGCCTGACGCCTGAGCAACAAGCCGTCATCAATGACAATGCGGGTATGAAGTGGGCAGAAAACGCAGGCGAGGTATTTGATCGCCTGGACGTTGAAGGCAAGCAGGAAGCGGTCGACGCGGGTCACACCATCCGCGAAATCGACAACCCGCTGGATCATCCCGATTGGCAAAAGCCGCTCAGGGACGGTATCGAAAGCTATCTCACCGAGCTTGAAGAGCGGGGCCTGCCAGGCCGAGAGGTTTACGATGCCGCGCTTGAAGCCAGCGAGTCCTGTGCCACCCAACAGGGGTAGTCCGTCATGCAGTCAATCCTGTCAAGGGCCAGCCATTGGTTGGCCCTGTTTTGCCGTCTGGTCGCAGGTGTTGCGCTTATCAGCTTGTTGGCAGTCACCATCGCGGACGTTTCCACGCGTTATTTATCAAAGCTTACCGAAGGGGCAATAGCATTCCGCGTGAGCGGCAGCGTTGAGCTGGTTAGCTACCTGATGTTGTTTTCTTTATTGGCTGCCATGGCGGCCAATGTCGAGAAAAGCCAGGTGGTGGTGGAGGCTTTCTCCCATGGCCTTCCGGCAACGCTGAAAACGAGGCTGCATGGCGTCTATCTATTGGGATTTGCAGCCCTTGGTCTGGTGCTCTTCTTCGGCCTGCTGGACTCCGCCGCCTCGGCGGCCCGCCATGGGGAGGTAACGCAAGACCTGCGCATCCCGATGGGTCCGGTTTACTATCTGGCGGCCTTCTTGAGCATATTGCTGGGCATACGCAGTGCCATTCATGCGCTGTTGGGCATGCTGTTTGGCGTTGAAGAGGAGGTGGCCCATGGGGAGTGAAGCGATCGGCGCCATGGGGCTGGGGCTGTTATTGGTACTGATGATTCTGCGTGTGCCCGTTGCCTTGACGATGCTGATCGTCGGCGTGGTGGGGTTTGCCCAGATCATCAGTTGGGATGCGGCTATCGCCCAGCTGAAGACAGTGCCTGTGGAAGTGCTTTCGAACTACAGCTTCAGTGCTGTGCCCATGTTTGTCCTGATGGGCGTACTGGCTGCGCATTCGGGGATGGCCGGTAAGCTGTTTGATTCGACGCGAACCATCTGCGGCGGCTGGAAAGGCGGCTTGGCTATCGCGGCGGTGGGCTCCTGCGGCATCTTCTCCGCTATCTCCGGCTCTTCGCTAGCAACGGCGAGCACCATGACCCGGGTGGCGTTGCCGGAGATGGAGCGCTACGGCTATAACCGTGGCTTGGCGACGGGTGCCCTGGCCGCAGGCGGCACGCTGGGTATCATGATTCCGCCGAGTATCGCGCTGCTTATCTACGCCATTCTTACCGAACAGTCCGTTGGCGATATGTTCATGGCTGGGCTGATTCCGGGCCTGCTGGGGCTGGTCATGTATGCGCTGACCATTACGGTGCTCATGCGATTGCGTCCCTCGCTTGCCGTGGCCGGTGAGCCGACCGCCTGGAAAACCAAGCTCGCTTCGCTGACGGGGTTGCTGCCGTTTTTTGGCGTTTTCCTGATCATGATCCTGGGTATCTATTTCGGCGCCTTTACGCCCACCGAAGGGGCCAGCGTCGGCGCTTTTGCAACACTGCTCTATGCACTGTTTAAGGGTATGCGGATTGATGGCCTGTGGCGAAGCGTGCAGGAGACGTTAGCCTTGTCTGCCGTCGTCTTCTTTATGCTGGTAGGAGCGGAAACGCTCGGCTACTTCATTTCGGTATCGCGCATCTCGTTCTCGATTACCGACGTGCTCTATGGCATGGATTTGACGCCCTTGGTCGTCGTGCTGTGCATTCTGGCGCTCTACTTTGTGCTGGGCATGTTCATGGACTCCATCGCCATGCTGGTGATCACCGTGCCGGTGGTATACCCCATCATCCAGGCCATGGGTATCGACCCGGTATGGTTCGGCATCATCACCGTTCTGACGGTGGAACTGGGGCTAATGACCCCGCCGGTGGGGATGAACGTGTTCGTGATCAAGGCGATGGCGCCGCACGTGGGGCTGGGGGAGATATTTAAAGGGGTGGCACCCTTTGTGGTGTCTGACCTGCTGCGCCTGACGCTTTTGATTCTGTTCCCGGTACTCTCGACCTTCTTTTTGCTATGAGGAATATTGGATGTCGACGCAATAATTGTTGGTTGGTGGCTCCACTTATGATGAGCCTGCGTCCTTCTCGGCTACCGATGGATATCCCGGCTTCTAAACCTTCTTGATAAGGAAGCTAACCATGCAAATTCAAGCGGCAGTGATTTCTGAGCAGGGGCATGACTTCGAGTGGCAGACGGTCGAGCTGGCAGAGCCCTCTATGGGCGAGGTGCGGGTGCGCATCGTGGCCACCGGTGTCTGCCATACGGATGCGGTGGCCCGTGACCTAGGCCTAGCTCCCTTTCCCATCGTGCTGGGCCATGAGGGCGCCGGAGTAGTGGAAGCCCTTGGCGAGGGAGTGAATGGGCTTGAGGTGGGCGATCACGTGGTGTTGTCGTTTGCCCACTGTGGCGGATGCGGTCACTGCCTAACGGGTCATCCCACAGTCTGCGATGCCTTTAACGAGCTTAACTTTGGTGGTGCCATGGATGACGGTAGTCATCGTCTGGCGCGGGGGGATGAGGCGCTGGCCACCTTTTTTGGTCAGTCGTCCTTTGCCACCCACGCCGTGGTTAGCGCTCGCAATGTGGTGCTGGCCGACCCGGAGGTGAACCTGGCGCTGCTCGGTCCGCTGGGTTGCGGCATCCAGACAGGCGCTGGCACGGTGCTCAACCGGCTCAAGCCTGAGTTCGGGTCAAGCTTAGTGGTCTATGGCTGTGGGGCCGTTGGGCTCTCCGCTATCATGGCAGCCAGGATTGTTGGTTGCCGTCAGATAATTGCGGTGGACGTCCACGACAACCGTCTTGAGTTGGCCCTTGAGCTGGGGGCGACTCATGCAATCAATGGACAGCAGGACGACACCGTCGAGCGCGTGCGAGAGATCACCGGTAGCGGCAGCCAGTTTGCCGTAGAGACCACCGGGGTGCCGATGGTAGTGCGCCAGTCTCTGCAGGCGCTGTGCCCACTTGGGGTCTCAGCCATAGTGGGTGTCACTCCCGAGGTCACTCTGGACGTGCATCATGATCTGATGGCCGAGGGCAAGTCGATGATCGGGGTGATAGAGGGGGACTCGGTGCCGCGCGTTTTCATCCCGCAACTAATTGCCTACTTCAAGGAAGGGCGCTTTCCCTTCGATCGGCTGGTTAAGTTCTACGCACCCGAGCAGATCCATCAGGCATTCGAGGACTCGAAGAACGGCACCACCGTCAAGCCGGTCATCCAGATTGGCCAGTGAATCGAGTCCCAGAGCAGCAAGACTGAATGAAGACATAGAACTGCCGTACTTTCTCGGTTTTCCTTAACGTAAACGACGAGTTATGAGTCTGCACGCAACCACAATCGATGCTCGGCCGCTTGAACGAGCCGCCGCCTACTCGCTCTCGGTCAGTTCGCCTGATCGATGGCTTGGGAGGCTGCATTATCATTTTGACGCGACCGAAATTCACGTGGCGAGATCGTGGTATTGCGCTTGAAAAAGCGTGTGAAGTAAGCCGGTTCAGAGAACCCCAGGCTGTCAGAGACCTGGCCAATGGTCATGTTGGTATAGGTGAGCTGTCGCTTGGCCTCCAGCAGCAGGCGCTCATGCAGCAACTGCAGGGCGCTGCGCCCGGCGAGTTGGCGGCAGAGCAGGTTCAGATGCGCGCTACTCACCCCGATCTCCCCGGCCAACTGTTCAATACTTGGCTGCTCGCGATAGTGGGCTTCGATCAGCGCTTGATAGTGCTCTAAATGATGCCGACCTTTGTCACGCTGGCGGGGGCCGTAGCGTTTTGCCATGCGGCCGGTATAAGCACAAAGGCGCGATAGCTCGACCACCAAGGCTTGAATAAGCGCTTCAAGTAGGCTGTTGCGTCCAGGGGCCGGTTGGCGGTACTCCTGGTCGATCTGGGTCACCAGCGTGGCAATTCTGTCGGTCTGGTTTGGCTGGAGCAGCGGATAGAAGTCGGCTTCTTTTAGCGTACTGTTCTCACCCATTAGTGCATGTAAGTGTTCGGCCAGCGGTTTGGCCAGGGTAATAATGTGTCCTTCCACATCCGGTGAAAAGAGAAAGCCATGAATCGCCATGGCGGGAACAACGATAGCGCTGGCACTTTGCAGCTGATGGCTTGTTCCCTCCAGCTCTAACTCAACACTCCCTTGAGCAATAAACAGAATATGCACGAGGTCGGCATGCCGGTGTGGTCGAATCCGCCAATTATGTAAACGGCTGCGTTCGGCAATGGATTCACAGTGCAGCAGGTCAGGCGTGGGCCAATGCTGCGTCTCGCCATACAGCTTAAATACTGGAACGGACGTTGCAGACGAGGCTGGCATCACCTACATCTCCTATACGACTAAGGTTGAGTAATAATGCGCTAAATGTCCAATAATTGATCTATATCATGCCTTATTGTGCGGCGTGTTTCATTGAAAAATACAAGTCACACGTTTTAGATAATGACAATGAGGCATTCGCTATGAAGACACAGGTCGCGATTATTGGCGCAGGCCCTTCTGGTCTGCTGCTCGGGCAGCTACTCCATCGCCAAGGCATTGATAATGTGATTGTCGAGCGGCGTAGCGGTGAGTATGTATTGAGCCGTATCCGCGCCGGTGTACTTGAACAGGGCATGGTGGACCTGCTGCGCGAAGCGGGTGTCGACCAGCGGATGGATGAAGAGGGCTTACCCCATGACGGTTTTGAGCTTGTTTTTGATAACCGCCGCGTGCGGGTTGCGCTGGATGAATTGACCGGCGGCAGCAAAGTGATGGTATACGGCCAAACCGAGGTGACGCGGGATCTGATGGAGGCCCGTGCTGCTGCTGGTGCGAAAACGCTCTACGAGGCGGAAAACGTTCAGCCTCATGATGTGGATAGTGACCACCCCTACCTAACCTTTGAGCACAACGGCGAGTCGGTCAGGCTTGAGTGCGACTACATCGCCGGGTGCGATGGCTACCATGGCGTCTCCCGTCAGGCGATCCCTCAAGAGCGAATCAAGGAATTTGAGAAAATTTATCCGTTTGGCTGGTTGGGCTTGCTATCGGATACCCCGCCGGTCTCGGATGAATTGATCTATGCGAGCCATAAGCGTGGCTTTAGTCTGTGCAGCATGCGCTCCGCCACCCGTAGCCGTTACTATATCCAGGTGCCGTTAGATGAAAAGGTAGAAGATTGGTCGGACGAGCGTTTTTGGCAAGAGCTGAAGCGCCGCCTGCCTGACGACGTTGCCGCAAAGTTGGTGACTGGGCCTTCGATCGAGAAGAGCATAGCACCGCTGCGCAGCTATGTGGTCGAACCCATGCAGTTCGGGCGGTTGTTCCTGGTCGGCGATGCGGCGCATATTGTACCGCCCACCGGTGCTAAAGGGCTTAACCTGGCCGCCAGCGACGTCAATACGCTCTATCGGCTAATGGTGAAGGTCTACCAAGAGGGCCGCACAGATTTGATCGAGCGCTACTCGCAAACCTGCCTGAAGCGTATCTGGAAGGCGGAGCGCTTCTCCTGGTGGATGACCTCGATGCTGCATAATTTTTCCGACGAAGAGGATTTCAACAGCCGCATGCAGTTGGCCGAGCTGGACTACGTAACCAGCTCAAAAGCGGGGCTGACGACTATCGCGGAAAACTATGTGGGATTGCCCTACGAACCGCTGGAATAGCGCCTGACCTCTCCATTTATCCTACTCGTCCAGGTTTGACGCTTGGGCCTTTGGGAGTCGCCTGCCTCAGCGCTTCTATGCCTTGCTCACCAGCCAAAAGGGGGCTCAATGAGCCCCCTCTTGAACTTCAGCTGTTTCCGCATCAGGCGCGTTTCTTCGCCCGCTTGCCGTCCGGCTGACTGTCGTTTGCATCGCTTGGCTGCGGCAACGACGGCAGTGACTTGGCCAGCATTTCCACACTGTGGCGGTAGTACAGCTGGCTCTTGTTATGCTCGCCGAGGCTGGCGTAGAGGCGGGCAAGCTCGGCGCAGACCACACCGCTGGGGCGTTGGCGCTGGCTGGCCTCAAAGTACTCTTGCGCTTTGGTCCATTTACCGGTGCGAAGTGACAAACGCCCGCAGGCGAGCAGCAGCTCGGGGTCGTTGGGCCGCTCCTGGAGCCATTTTTCGGCCTTGACGAGCTGGCGCGACGGGTCGACGTTGAGCAGCCCGTAGCGCTTCACAAGCCGGGCATCCCAGTGATGGTCGAGAGAGTGGTTGAGCAACCGTTCGGCAATGGTGTCTTCGTTGGCCTGAAGAAGTGCTTCGGCGTACAGCACGATGAGCTCTGTCTTGCCGCGGAGGTAGTCGGGCATGTCGGCCCAGAGGCTGCGAACGCGTTCGATATCGCTCGGGTTTTTGGCCTCGAAGATAATCAGCTCACGGTATGCCTTGAACTCGAGCTCCTCGCGCTCCTGTTGTGAAATCAGCTTTTGCGCGGCCAACCGGGGGATCAAGCGGCGTAGTCCTTCCCAGTCGTTGACACTCAGGAAGACCTGCTTGAGCAGCTTGAGGACTTGTGGGTGATTCGACAGCTGCTTGTCCAGGCGGTTAAGAATTGCCAGCGCTTCTTCAGGCTGCTGGCGGTCGATCAGTAATTGCGCCTGCATCAAGCCAATCGCGGTATCGGCACCTTCCGTGGTCAGTTGGGCCTGATTGATGTGCTCCTGGGATTGGGTGTAGTTGCCTTGATAGTGCGCTGCCAGGGCTGCCGAGAGGTAGTTGACCAGCGGCGTGCTGGAATCATCCGCCGCTTTCACCAGGGTTTTCTCTGCGCGCTTCCAGCGTCCTTCGGTCATGGCCACCAGCCCTCGCACGGTACGCTTCATGGCACGGCGGTTGCGGGCGCGGCTATTCCAGGTACGAAATCGGCCTACCGGGCGAATCATGCCGCTTAGCAGGCGCAGTATGAAATGCAGCACCAGGAAGGCAGCCAGCAGCAACACAAGGCCAAACCAGAAGGAGGTTTGCACCGAGGTGTCTCCGACGCGTATCAGCCAGTAGCCGGGCACTGACATCATCAGATGGCCAAACAGCGCCCCAACGGCTAGCCCGGCGACAATCAGCAGGATGAGCTTTCTCATGACTCACCTCCCTCTTGCTGGCGCGACTCGTGACGGTTGTCGATAAATTCCGCCATGGCCTGCTGTGACCCGCTGATATCAGGTAGTTCGGGCTCGACGGTCACGCCTCGGAGCTCTTCAAGGCGTTCGATAACACGCTGGGCTTCCTGGCGAGAGGTGTCGTAGTAGCCGTTGATCAGCTCCAATGCCTTATCGATACTGGCTTCGTAAAGACCCTGTTCTTCTTTGAGCAGCGCTAGCTGGGCTTGCTCGAGTATCAAGCGCAGGCTTTGACGCAGGTACGACTCCTGTTCCGGTGTCACCAGTGCTTCCAGAGCCTCGTCATGGTGACGGATCATGACCAGGTCTTTCAGCTCTTCGCCGAAGCGCGCCAGCTGGCGCTGGAAGGTACCGGAGGGCGGCTGCTCGATGCTCGAGGTCACCGCACGCTCTTCCACTGCCTGGGAAAGGCGCAGCCCGGCGACGCGCTCCTGTTGCGCATTCAGCGCCAGATAGATCCCGGTGCGGTCGAGGCGCGGAACGGCGTCAAGGGCGGCCAGTTCGTTGGCAATTTCACGCCGTACGGGGGTCAGTGCCGGGTTGTCGGCATCAGCCAAGCGTGCATCGGCGGTGCGCAGCAGGGCGGTGGCACCCTCAACATCACCTTCCAGCTGTAGACGCTGGTTGGCGAGACGCAATAAATAAGCGGCTTCGGCATGCAGCCAGTCGCGTTCATCGGTTTCCTGCTCTTGAGATAGCTGGGCGAGGACGTCGTCCAGGGTGTCGTCGACGTTGCTGCGATAGTTGGCAAACTCATCGCGCAACTCGCTGATAGTGCTATCCAGCCGTTGCTCGCGCTCGGCCTGAGCGCTTTCAAGCTGCGCGGCAAGGTCGTCAACGGACTGTTGCGTCGCACTGCTTTCACTGAGTTCATTAAGCCGCTGTTGCTGGGCTTCCAGGCGGAGCCAGCCCTGCCAAGCGACCACGCCAACCGCTATCGCCAATAGCAGTACCAGCACAATGGCGACTCCACCTTTGCCTTTTCCGCCGCCGCCAGTCGGCGTCGTGGCCTGGGGCGGCGGGGTTTGCTTGTTGCCCGAACCCGAAGAAGGCGTTGACGACGAAGCAGCACTGTTAGCGCTGTTGGAGGGGTTGTCCTGTGAAGAGGTGGTCTTCTTGGGATCGCTGGACGCAGAGGCTTTTTGCCCGTCGCTTGACGCGCTTGATTGATTGGCACCTTGATGCTTTTGCTGGGCCGTCTCCTGAGCCGCATTCTTGGCACTTTTCTGGCGTCGCCGTGAGCGCTGGCCATTGGATGAGGAAGCCGTCGTCTGTGACGACGGTGAGGCGGGTGCGCCCGTCGAGGGGCCGGCGTCATCGCCACGATTACCAGCATTGGGGCTACCTGTATTTGGGGAACCCGTTGTGGAGGATGGCGACTCGGCTGTCTTCGCCTCACCGGCGTTATTGGCCGCGTTTTTTGGGGTGTCGTCCTGATCGCTTGTTTGTTTGCTCATCTGTCGCTAGCCCTTGTTAAGTTCCTTGATCGACATCGGCACCCGCTGGGTCTAGGCCCGAGCCAACGCGGCGATTAACGCCGGTGGTGTGGCTCCTGACGCCACGATGGGGGCATAAAACCCCAGTCTTTCAGCCAGTGTAGCCAAACGGCGACTGGAAACGATTAGCGGTTGGTTCAACGCTGCCGGTTGGCACCATTTTGCCAGATGTTCTAAGAGTTCGCCGCTGGTGACGATCAACGCCCGGTAATTACCCGCCGCGAGACGGTCTTGCATGGGGCGCGATGGCGCCAGCAAGTGGCGTCGATAAACGGCCAAAGGTGTCACCCGGGCGCCGCGTTCGGCAAGCGTATCGGCCAGCAGCGAGCGCCCGCTTTCTCCTGCAACGATCAAAACGCGCTGATGAGAAAGCGTTTGCAGTGATGCCAAGCGGAGCAGTGCCTCGCTGGTATCCTCGCCTTCACGCGGCGGCGGCACATGCACACGCACGCCTAACTGGTCGTAAAGCAAGGCCGCCGTACTTTGGCCAACGCTATAGTAGTCAATGCCAACCGGCAGCTGTGGCCAGTAGCGGTCGAGCGCCTCGCTCAAACAGCCAGCGGCAAAGGGACTCACAACGACGATCTTATGGTACTCATCAATATTCAGCCAAACCTGACGCATGGCAGCGTCTTCGGGCAGCGCCTGAAGCTGCATCACGTCCAGCGCTTCAACACTGACGCCTGCGCTGCGCAGCGCCTCTGCCAGTGCTATCCCTCTAGCCCCGGGCCGGGTGATCAGTACCGGTAGCGTCATATGTCGTTGCCGTATACCTCGGCCAGAATCTTGCCAGCGCCTTGATCCAACAGCTCCTCGGCAATGCGAATCCCCAAGGCTTCGGGTTCGTGCATCGAGCCGTGGCCTTCCGCACGGAGCACTTCGGTGCCTTCCGGATTGCCTACCAGCCCACGCAGCCACATCGTCTCATTATCAAGGTCAAGCACCGCATGACCGGCAATGGGCACCTGACAGCCGCCTTCCAGGCGCGTATTCATCGCTCTTTCCGCGCGAACACGTGTAGCCGTATCAGCATCATCCAACGGCGCCAGAAGTGCAATCAATTCAGGATCGTGCAGCCGACATTCAATGCCAAGGGCGCCCTGACCGCAGGCAGGCAGGCAGATTTCAGGCGGCATTGCCTGGGTAATGCGGTCGTCCAGTCCGAGCCGTTTGAGGCCGGATGTGGCCAGGATGATCGCATCGAATTCACCGCTATCCAGTTTGCCCAGGCGGGTCTGGACATTGCCGCGCAGATTCAAAATACTGAGATCAGGGCGCGCTTCGCGCATCTGCAGTCCCCGGCGCAAGCTGGCCGTGCCAATGCGTGCTCCCTCCGGCAGCTCGTCAAGACTTTGATAATGGTTTGAGACAAAGGCGTCGGTGGGGTCGGCGCCTTCGAGAATGATCGACAGGCCCAAGCCTTCCGGGAAATGCATGGGGACATCTTTCATGGAATGCACCGCGATGTCGGCGCGACCATCCAGCATGGCTTCTTCCAATTCCTTGACAAACAATGCCTTGCCGCCAATTTTGGAAAGCGGTGTATCGGTGATTTTGTCGCCTCGCGTGGACAGTGGCACAAGTTCGACCTCAAGTCCGCTGTGTACTGCCATCAGGCGATCACGAACATGCTCCGCTTGCCACATCGCCAGCTGGCTTTTCCGGGTGGCGATGCGTAGTTTGGTGATAGATGCCACGTTATTCTCCTTTTGCCGCTGACACGGCGCGTCAAACTATGATAATTCTCATCATAAAGCACCCGGCTACCCAGTAAAAATAACCAATGCTGCAAGCGACCTTGAATGCGTCCCAAGTTGCTTGCCTCAGGATACCCTATGACGCCCTCTGCACCGCATGGACAGCTGGATCAGTTTTTCTTGCTTTCTCATGACCTGTTTTGCTGCCTGGACCTGAAGGGGCAGGTTCTGCAGGTGAACCCTGCCTTTGAAAGCCTTCTGGGCTACCCTGCCCGCGAACTGCTGGGTAAAAGTGCCGGGAAGGTGATTGATAAGCGCGATCATGGGGTGATCGAGGCGAAGCTTGCGTGCCTGGTGGCGGGGGAGGAGGTCGCGCCCTTTGAGGTGCGCGCACGTTCGACCTCAAAGGCACTGCATTGGCTGGAGATTGACCCCTCCCTGGGCGAGGGCATGGTCTATGTGGTGGCGCGGGTCGTTACCAAGCGCAAGCACGTGGAAGACCAATTATGGCGTACCCAGCAGTTGTTCAGGATCGTTGGGGAGACGGCATTAATCGGTGGCTGGTATGTGGACATGGACGAGGGAAGGCCCACCTGGTCTGATGAAGTCTGCCGGATTCATGGGGTGGAACCGGGGTTTCAGCCCACCTATGAGGACGCCGTTGGGTTTTATACCGCGGCGTCACAGCCGCGTATCAAGGCACGCTTTGCCGCCTGCTGTGAACGGGGAGTCGATTTTGATGAAGCCTTTGAAATCGTTACCCGCGACCACCGGCCGATCTGGGTACGCGTGATCGGCAAGGCGGTTCGCGATAGCGAGGGCAATGTGATTCGGGTGCAGGGCTCCACCCAGGATATAACCGCCAGCAAAGCCACCGAGCGCCAGTTGCAGTTGCTGGAGCGCAGCGTCGAGTCCAGCACCAATGGTATCTTGATCGTGGATGCGGGGCGCGCCGACCTGCCCATCGTGTATGTCAACACGGCATTTGAACGGATTACTGGCTATAACCGGCAAGAGGTGAAGGGGCGTAATTGTCGCTTCCTGCAAGGTGAAGAGACCGACCCTAACGCCGTTAAACAGTTACGCAAGGCCATTGCGGCGCAGACCGAAGCACATGTGGTGATTCGCAATTACCGCCGTAGCGGCGCCCCGTTCTGGAACGACCTGTACATTTCGCCGGTACGCGATGAGTTGGGGCAGGTAACGCATTTCATCGGCGTGCAAAACGACATCTCCGAACAGCGTGAATACCAGGCACAGCTGGCTTATAACGCCAACCATGACGCGCTGACCGGGCTGCCCAACAGGGTGCTGCTGACCCAGCGGCTGGAGCAGGGCTGCTTGGTGGCGCGCCGCTACCAGCGCCATATGGCCGTGCTGTTTATCGATCTTGACGAATTCAAGCCGATCAACGACACCCTCGGGCATGAAGTAGGCGACTTTATCCTGGTAGAAGTTGCCAAGCGTCTGGAAGAGGAACTGAGGCCCTGGGATACCGTGGCGCGTTTTGGTGGCGATGAATTCGTGGTGTTGCTGCCGGATCTGGCCGACCCAAACGATGTCATTCAAGTGGTGGAACGGATTCTCACCCGCTTGGCGACCCCCTATTGGCACCAAGGGGGCGAGCTGCGTATTACCGCGAGTATCGGGGTGGCGATGAGCGACGGTACCGTCAGCGACCCGCCCCAGCTGATCCAGCAGGCCGACTTGGCGATGTTCAAAGCCAAGCGGCGTGGGCGTAATACCTGCCAGTGGTATACGGAGGATCTCAATCGCAAGGTCAGCGAACGGGTCAGTCTGCGCAATGCACTGCAGCATGCGATTGAGCAACAGCAGTTCGAACTGCACTTCCAGCCGCAAATGCACGGGCCCAGCGGCAAGGTGGTGGGCGTGGAAGCGCTGGTCCGCTGGCCGCACCCCGAGCGCGGTTTCATTCCGCCCGGCGATTTTATCGGTCTGGCGGAAGACACCGGGCAAATCATCCCGATCAGCGACTGGGTGCTCGACACCGCTTGCCGTGTTGCCAAACAGCTGAACGAGCTGGGCCTGGGGCGCATTACCATGGCGGTCAACGTCTCGCCGATGCATTTCCAGCGCCCCGGTTTTCTGGAAACGATTGAGCGGGTGCTGGAGGAAAGCGGCCTGGCGCCGGACCTGCTAGAACTGGAGCTGACCGAAGGCGTGCTGATGGATAGCGCAGAGCAGGCCATTCAAGCCCTGCAGAACATACGGCAGTTGGGCGTGCACATTGCTCTGGATGACTTCGGCACCGGTTTTTCCAGCCTGAGTTACCTGAAGCGCCTGCCCATTAACAGAATCAAAATAGACCGTTCATTTGTGCGTGATGTGATTACCGACCACTACGATGCCGCCATCATCGACGGCGTTGTCGCCATGGTGGGGAAAATGGGGTTAGAGGTGCTGGTCGAGGGTGTGGAAACCGCTGAGCAGTTTGCCTACCTGGCGCAGCGTCACTGTGACTACTTTCAAGGCTACTACTTCGCCCGCCCCATGCCATTAAACGCGCTGCTTGCTTTTTTGGTTTCCCCTCCAGCGTTGATGACGCCATAGCGATTGAGGCCGTCGTGATAAAAACGGCGTCCCGCTCCCGACGGCGACTCTGTTACACTTTCCGCTATCGACTCTAATTGTTTTTGTCAGCAGGATATGCCTCCGATGAGCCAAGCTACGAACCAGTCTTGGGGCGGTCGCTTCAGCGAGCCCACCGATGCCTTTGTGGAACGCTTTACCGCGTCCGTCAATTTTGATCAACGCCTGGCCCCCCAGGATATTCAGGGTTCCATTGCCCATGCCACGATGCTGGCGCGTGTCGGCGTGCTGACCGACGACGAGCGTGACGCGATTATCAATGGCTTGAGCGAGATCAATGGCGAGATCGAGCGCGGTGAGTTTGAGTGGTCGGTGCCGCTGGAAGACGTGCACATGAACATCGAAGCCCGGCTGACCGACAAGATTGGCATTACCGGCAAGAAGCTGCACACCGGCCGCTCGCGCAACGACCAGGTGGCCACCGATATCCGTCTGTTCATGCGCGACGCCATCGACGTCATCGAAGCCGAGCTTGTTCGCCTGCGTGAAGGCATGATCGGGCTTGCTGACCGCGAGGCCGAGACCATCATGCCGGGTTTCACCCATCTGCAAACGGCCCAGCCGGTGACCTTTGGCCATCATCTGCTGGCCTGGCAGGAAATGATTGCCCGGGATCACGAGCGCCTGCTGGACTGCCGCAAACGCATCAACGTGATGCCGCTGGGCGCCGCCGCGCTGGCCGGTACCACCTATCCGATTGACCGCCATGTCACCGCGGAGCTGTTGGGCTTTGAGCGCCCGGCGGAAAACTCGCTGGATGCCGTGTCCGATCGTGATTTCGCCATCGAATTCACCAGTTTCGCCAGCATCCTGCTGATGCACCTGTCGCGCATGAGCGAAGAGCTGGTGCTGTGGACCAGCGCCCAGTTCGACTTTATCGACCTGCCCGACCGCTTCTGCACCGGCTCGTCGATCATGCCGCAGAAGAAAAACCCCGATGTGCCCGAGCTGGTGCGCGGCAAGACGGGGCGCATCTATGGCCACCTGATGAGCCTGCTGACGTTGATGAAGTCCCAGCCGCTGGCCTACAACAAGGACAATCAGGAAGACAAGGAACCGCTGTTTGACGCCGTGGATACCGTGCGCGACTGCCTGAAAGCCTTTGCCGACATGGTGCCGGCCATCGAGCCCAAGAAAGCCAGCATGTTCGAAGCGGCGCGCAAAGGTTTTTCTACGGCCACCGACCTGGCTGACTACCTGGTGCGCAAAGGGGTGGCCTTCCGTGATGCCCATGAGATCGTCGGTCAGTCGGTGGCCTATGGTTTGAAGGCTGAAAAAGACCTGTCGGAAATGACGCTCGATGAGCTCAAGCAGTTCTCGGCCACCATTGAGCAGGATGTGTTCGAGGTGCTGACGCTGGAGGGCTCCGTGGCCGCGCGCAATCACATCGGCGGGACGGCCCCCGACCAGGTGCGTGCCGCCGCCCAGCGTGCCCGCGACGCTCTGGCCGCCATCAAAGGGGAAGCGCAATGAAAAAAATCGCCTTGCTCGCCGTTGTCGCGCTACTGCTGGTCGGCTGCGGACAAAAAGGGCCGCTCTATCTGCCCGATGACGATAATGTCGATCAGCAGGAGGGTTAAGTGGATCATTTCAACGACCGTGACGGCCTGCTTTTTGCCGAAGATGTCCCGCTTGACCGTATCGCCGAGATATACGGTACGCCTTGCTACGTCTATTCAAAGGCAACCTTGACGCGCCATTTCCGCGCTTATACCGAAGCGCTGGGTGGCCACCCGCATCTGATCTGCTACGCGGTAAAGGCCAACTCCAATATCGCCGTGCTGGGGCTATTGGCCAAGCTCGGAGCGGGTTTTGACATTGTGTCGGTGGGCGAGCTCGAGCGTGTGCTCAAGGCGGGCGGCGACCCGGCCAAGGTCGTGTTTTCCGGCGTGGCCAAGCAGCCAAAGGAAATGGCCCGTGCGCTTGAAGTGGGCATCAAATGTTTCAACGTCGAGTCACGCCCCGAGCTCGAGCGGCTGAACGCCGTGGCGGGCGATCTGGGCAAGGTGGCCCCGGTGTCGCTGCGGGTCAATCCCGATGTGGACGCGGGCACCCACCCGTACATTTCCACCGGCCTCAAGGACAACAAGTTCGGCATACCCGTCGACGATGCCCTGACGGTGTACGAACTGGCCGCGAGTCTGCCCAACCTGCAGGTCAAGGGCCTGGATTGCCATATTGGTTCCCAGCTCACCGAAACCGCGCCCTTTCTGGATGCCCTGGAACGTTTGCTGGTGCTCATGGAGCGCCTGCGCGAGCGTGGCATCGAGATCGACCACCTGGATCTTGGCGGCGGCCTTGGCGTGCCCTACCGGGATGAAACGCCGCCACACCCGTTTGACTACGCCAGCCAGCTGCTCTCGCGGCTGTCGCGCTGGGAAGGCGGCGAGCAGCTGACACTGCTGTTCGAACCCGGTCGTTCGATTGCCGCCAATGCCGGGATCATGCTCACCCGAGTGGAGTTTTTAAAGCCTGGCGAAACCAAGAACTTTGCCATCGTTGATGCCGCCATGAACGATCTGATACGCCCGGCGCTGTACCAGGCATGGCAGGCCATTGTGCCGGTGGATACGCGTTTGGCGCGGGACACCTCCACTTACGATGTGGTGGGGCCGGTCTGTGAAACGGGCGACTTCCTGGGCCAGGAGCGCGAGTTGGCGATTGCCGCGGGTGACCTGCTGGCCGTGCGCTCCGCCGGCGCCTATGGGTTCGTCATGGCCTCCAACTACAACAGCCGCCCGCGCCCCGCCGAAGTGATGGTGGACGGCGAACACTGCCATCTGGTGCGCGCCCGTGAAACGCTGGAAAGCCTGTGGGCCGGTGAAGCCTTGCTGCCCGAAGGAGGCGTTTAATGCTTTTGCACTTCACCAAAATGCATGGCCTCGGCAATGACTTCATGGTGGTCGACCTGGTCACCCAGCGCGCCCGCCTGCGCGACGAGCAAATCCGTCAACTGGCGGACCGGCGCTTTGGCATCGGTTTTGACCAGCTGTTGATCGTGGAGCCGCCCAGCGACCCCGATATGGACTTTCGCTACCGGATTTATAACGCTGATGGCAGCGAAGTCGAAAACTGCGGCAATGGGGCGCGCTGTTTTGCGCGCTTCGTTCGCGACCAGCGACTGACCCACAAGCACGAAATTCGTGTTGAAACTGCTGGCGGCCCGCTGGTACTGAACGTTCAGCACGACGGCATGGTGCGTGTCGATATGGGGCAGCCGCGTTTTAAGCCGTCAGCCGTGCCATTCGACGCGCCGGGGGACCAGCCGCTGCACGATGTCGAGGTGGACGGTGAAACGCTGTCACTGGGTGTGGTATCGATGGGCAATCCCCATGCGGTGCTACAGGTGGATGACGTTGATACCGCCCCTGTGGCGCGTTTGGGGCCGCTGATCGAAGCGCATCCGCGCTTTCCCCAGCGGGTTAACGCTGGCTTTATGCAGGTGCTGTCAGCAAGCGAAATCCGGCTGCGGGTGTTTGAACGCGGTAGTGGCGAAACGCTAGCCTGTGGTACCGGGGCCTGCGCCGCTGTCGCCAGTGGTATCCGCCAGGGGCTGTTAAAAAGCCCGGTGCGTGTCCATTTACTCGGCGGTGAGTTGAGTGTTGAGTGGCCGTCACCCGAGTCACCGCTGATCATGGTCGGCCCGGCGACGCATGTCTTCGACGGCCGAGTGGCGGTTTACTAACGCTTTTGAACAACTGAACGCTTTTGAACAACTGATAGCACAAGCAGTCTTTGACTAACCCAAGGAGAACGGCGATGTCTCAAGCCCCAGAACCGCGCAAAACGCTCGACCCCGATCAAGTCGCGTTTTGGCTGGCGCGTCATCCCGATTTTTTCGTGGGGCGGGAAGGGCTGCTGCAGCAGTTGCAGGTTCCTCATCCGCATATTGACGGGGCGGTGTCGCTGCTCGAACGCCTGGTGATCGACTTACGCCAGCGCGCCGAGACCGCCGAAGGGCGTCTTGAGCATTTGCTGGAAACCGCCCGCCATAGCGAGGCGCAGTACCGGCGGCTGCGCGAAACGCTGCTGGCGCTGGTGGAAGCCGACACGCGTGACGCTTTGGCCCAGGCGTTGGCCACGCAACTGAGTGAGCGCTTCAACACCCCCGCCATGGCGCTATGGTGCCCGGCGACATTAAGCGACGACGAACCCTCACTGCCGCAGCCGCCCCGTCATGTGCTGGATCAGCATGCCAGTGCCCGGTTGGCGGCGTTGCTTGATGGCCGCACCAGTCGTTGCGCCAAGCTCAGCGTCAGCGACTGGAAGTGTTTGCTGCCTCACGTCAAAGCGCCGCGCAAGGCGGGTTCATGCGCCATTTCGCGGCTCTCGGCGGGCGAGCCGCTGGGTTACTTGCTGATTGCCAGCCCCGATGCCGATCAGTACCGTGCCAGTATGGACACGCTGTTTACCGAGTACCTTGGCGACATCGTGGCACGGCTGCTGATTCGCCTGGCCCCCCATGAATGACGACGCCACCCGCCAGCACGCTGAGGGGTTTCTCGCCTCGCTCGCACGCCACGCAAGCGAGGCGACCGTGGCTGCCTACCGCCAGGATATCGGCGCACTGTGCGGGTTTATTGAGCGCCAGAATGACGATGCCGCCCCATTTGACCAGCACCTGCTGCGCGCATTTCTAGGGGAAGAGCGCCGCCGGGGGCTTGCGCCACGCAGCCTGGCCAGGCGCCGCGCGGCATTATCGCGGTTTGCCGATTACCTGGTGAAACAGGGCGTCATCGCCGATAACCCGCTGGATCTGGTCCGTACACCCAAGCAACCCCAGCACTTACCGCGCCCGGTGGATGTCGATACGCTGGCGCGCTTCCTGGATACGCCGCACGATGACTCACCCCTGGCACGGCGCGATCAGGCCATGCTGGAGCTTTTGTACTCGAGCGGCCTGCGCCTGGCGGAGCTGGCGGCGCTCGACCTCGACGCCTTGCAGGACCGACGTGTCCGTGTGCTGGGCAAGGGCGGCAAGCCCCGCCAGGTGCCGGTGGGTGACCGTGCCCGGCAGGCGTTGGCGGCCTGGTTGAGCGTGCGGTCTCATCTGGCGCCTGACGCTGAAACCGCGCTGTTTGTCGGCCAGCGCGGGGCACGCCTGGGGCATCGGGCGATTCAAAAGCGCCTGGCGTCCCTTGCCATCGAGCGGGGGCTACCCGAGCATTTGCACCCTCACCGGCTGCGCCATTCGTTCGCCAGTCATTTGCTCGAGTCCAGCCAGGACCTGCGCGCGGTGCAGGAGCTGCTGGGCCATGCCAACCTCTCGACCACCCAGGTGTATACGCGGTTGGACTGGCAGCACCTGGCAACCAGCTATGACGCCGCGCACCCCCGCGCTAAACGCCGCCCACGGAGCGAGCCATGACCTCTCTCAAAGTGATTACCTTTGATCTGGACGATACCCTCTGGGATAACAGCGGCGTGATGGCGCGCACGGAAACCGGGCATTACGGCTGGCTGCTTGACAACCTGGCCGCATGGTTGGAAGCGCGTCGCTGGCCGCCGTGGCGGCTAGATGTTGATCAGGGGCTTGAGGATTATCTGCAACGCCGAAAGCGGCTGGCCCTGGAAGTACCCGAACGGCGTGGCGACTTTACCTGGCTGCGTTTGCGTGCCCTGGAAGCGCAACTGGAGGCTCAGGGCTTGCCGCGTAGCGCCGCCACACTGTGGGCCGCCGCCGCCATGAATGAGTTCCATCGTCTGCGCGTGCAGGTAACGCCGCACCCCGAAGCCGCCGAGTTATTGGCAGACCTGGGGCAGCGCTATCGGCTGGCGGCCATCACCAACGGCAATATCCACCTGAAACGTCAGCCGCTGGCGGATTACTTTGAAATGGCGATCGCCGCCGGTGAACTGCTGGCCCCCAAGCCCGACCCCACGGCATTTCTCACCGCGCTTGAACGCTTCGAGGTCGCGCCCCAAAACGCCATGCACGTGGGCGATTCCTGGGAAGAAGACATAGTCCCGGCCCTGCGGTTGGGCATGCACGCGGTGTGGGTCAGCGAGGAGCGTCACGACGCGCTGCCCAAGGGCGTCCATCGGATTGGCCATGTGAGAGAACTGCGCGGCGTGCTGGCGGCGTTGAAGAGCCCCTATTGAGGCGTTTGCAACCACTGGTCCAGACGCTGTGCCAGGGTGTCGACCCCGTCACGCTTGAGCGACGAGAACAGCTGAACCGATACCAGGTCCTCCCACTCCTTCAGGCGTGAACGCACTTGCTGCAACGCCGCGCTGGCGGGGCCCTTTTTCAGCTTGTCGGCCTTGGTGAGCAGAATATGCACCGGCATGTCACGCTGGTCGGCGAACCCCAGCATCATCTGGTCAAACTCGGTGAGCGGGTGGCGTACATCCATCAACAGCACCAGCCCGCGCAGGCTGAAGCGGCCGCGCAGGTAGTCAGACATGTGTTGCTGCCACTCCTGCTTGACCGTTTCGGGGACTTTGGCGTAGCCGTAGCCGGGGAGGTCGACCAGGCGGCGTGCCTCATCATTCATGACGCTAAAGAAGTTGATCAACTGGGTGCGCCCCGGCGTACGCGAGGTGCGGGCCAGCGCTTTCTGCTGGGTGAGGGCATTGATCGCGCTGGACTTTCCCGCGTTCGAGCGGCCTGCAAAGGCGACTTCGGCACCGGTATCGTCCGGGCAGAGGGCGAGCGTTGGCGCACTGGTCATAAATTGCGCGGTAGGGTAATTAAGTCGCACAGCTGAACTATCATGGGGGGTAGGCATGGCATTAATCCCGACAAACAAAGATAAAAACAATCAATAAGGTGACCAACAATGTGCGACAAGATTTCTGCAATTTGGAGGCTTCGCTATACTGCACACAGATGGGTTTCTATGGCCCGCGGGTAGTGTAACACCGTGCTCTGCCGGGCAGCGACCAAGGTGTCAGCTTGTGTGTCGTGCGGAGGCTTTGATAACACCAACCATAATGGAATTGCGATGAGAACATTACTGGCAAGCCTGGCCATTTCCCTGGGTGCCGCGGGGGCCGCCGCGGCAGATCCTCGGTCGGAGGCTGACGCGGCCGCCGGTGAAACCCTGGCAACGCCCTGTGCGGCTTGTCACGGACAAGCCGGCATCAGCCCCACGCCGACATTTCCTCATTTGGCGGGCCAGCAGATGTCGTACCTTGCCAAACAAATCATGGATATTCGTGATGGCCGCCGTGAGGTGCCGCAGATGGCGGGTCAGGTGGATGACTTCGATGACCAGGACGCCTGGGACGTGGCCGCCTTTTACGCCGAGCAGGACCCGCATCTCGGTCAGGCTGATGACGACGAAGCGCTGTTGGCCCGTGGCGAAGAGCTGTACCGGGCCGGTGATATGGAAAATGGCATTCCGGCCTGCAGTGCCTGCCATACGCCGACGGGCCGGGGAATAGGCAGTGCGGCTTATCCAGCACTCTCGGGGCTACAGATCGATTACACGGTCAGCACCCTGCAGGACTTTGCCGCCGGTGACCGGGACAACGACCCCAACGGCGTGATGCGTGATATCGCGTCAAAAATGAGCGATGACGACATGCAGGCGGTAGCCAATTATCTGCTGGGTTTGAATTAAACGACCGCCCTCAATAAGCTCATGTCCTTCACTTGCTTTGCCAAGCGGGGAACCCCAGCCGAGCGCTGGGGTCACAAAGACGCTTTCCCACGGAGAAGAGTCACTATGCTGAAAACGTTAATGGTTGCGGTTGCCGGATTAAGCTTGTCAGCGGCGGTCAGTGCCCAAGAGCTGGTTGAAGGACAGCACTACGAAGTACTCGACGAGCCGGTCGAGACCCAGGTTGATGAGGGGCAAATTGAAGTGCTGGAGGTATTCTGGTTTGGCTGCCCGCACTGCTACCGTCTGCAATCACACGTTAATGAGTGGTACGAAACCCTCGATGATGACGTGACGATTGAAAAAATGCCGGCGACCATGGGCGGCGACTGGAATACCCACGCCAATGCCTTCTATGCCGCCAAAGAGCTCGGCATTGAAGAGGAGCTGCACGCGGATTTCTTCGACGCCATTCATCAGGACGAGCGCTCCTTGACCGATGAAGACGAGATCGCCGCGTTTTTCACCGATTACGGCGTTAGCGAAGAGGAAGCCAAGGAAGCCCTCACCGCCTTTAACGTTCGCAGCAACGTGAACAAAGCCCATAGCCGCATGCGTGATATGCGCCTGATGGGCGTGCCTGCACTGGTGATCGATGGTCGCTACGTCGTGACGCCAAGCAGTGCCGGTAGCCTTGAAAACATGCCTAATGTCGCCGATGCCCTGGTTGATCAGGTACGCGAAGCGCGGGAAGAATAACGCTGTCTGACGCTGTATTCGGCACGGGGTTTTGCATGAAAGAGCTGGAGGCACACGCGCCGCTGCTGAGCAGCGGCCACCTGCGCCTGTTAACGTTTAATCTCCAGGTCGGGATTCAGACCTCGGCGTATCATCACTACGTGACGCGCAGCTGGCAGCATCTCCTGCCCCATCCCCAACGCTTGCAGCGACTGGCATTGATGGCCGAGGTGATGGGCAGGTTCGATGTGGTCGGGCTGCAGGAAGTCGATGGCGGCAGTTTTCGCTCAAGCCGCGTTAACCAGGTCGAATACCTGGCCGCCAAGGCGGGGTTGCCCCACCATTTCCAGCAGTTGAACCGCAACCTGGGGCGCATTGCCCAGCACAGCAACGGGCTGCTGTCACGCTTGGTTCCCAGTCAGGTAGAAGAGCATCGTTTGCCAGGCGCAATGCCGGGGCGCGGTGCCATCCACGCGCGCTTTGGTGAGGGGCCGGATGCGCTGCATATCTTTGTGGCGCATCTGGCGCTGAGCCATCGCGGGCGAGTGCGCCAACTCAACTACCTCAGTGAAATCATCCAGCCGCTGCGCCATGTGGTGGTGATGGGAGATTTGAACTGCACGCCGGATCAGTTGCATGCCCATGAACGCTTCAATAACGCCTTGCCGCTACATCCGGTAAAACCCCTGCTGAGCTACCCTTCCTGGCAGCCGCGGCGGGCGCTGGATCATATTCTGCTCTCCCAGTCCCTTGAGGTGGTGGACGTACAGGTGCTGGATCATCTGTTCTCGGACCATCTCCCGATCGCTGTCGATCTGCCACTTCCCGACGCTTGTCTGGCGGCGATTCGCGCAAGCGTTAAATAATAAGCGCGTCTCGCTGTTTAGGGACGCTGCAATGTCTGCGTATTTGCGCTATTGTCTGGGTCGCTGACTCTTCTTAGCCGTTTTACGCGAGACACTTCCATGTCGGACACAACAAAACTACCTGCCTTGATAGGTGCGCTGGACCGCGCTTCTGAGTGGTTCGGACGATCCCTTGCGTGGCTGATCATCATCATGATGCTGATTCAGTTCGCGATTGTACTGCTCCGCTATGCGTTCAGCGTGAACAGTATCTTCATGCAAGAGCTGGTGATGTACATGCATGCCAGCGTCTTTATGCTTGCCGCCGCCTATACCTTTCGCCACGACGGTCATGTGCGGGTCGATATCTTCTACCGGGGAATGTCGCCACGCCGCCAGGCCCTGATCAATGTGGTGGGCATTGTGACGTTATTGATACCGGTGATGGTGTTCATCATTGCGTCGAGCCTGGGTTATGTGGCCAATTCCTGGCGCATCCTTGAAAGCTCTCCTGACCACGGCGGCATTCCGGCGGTATTTGCCCTGAAAACCTTGATACCGCTGTTTGCCCTGCTGATGATCCTGCAAGGCGTGATTGAAGTGGTGCGCAACGGCTACATCCTGTCCGGACGAATAGCGCCGCCTGATGCGGATGATGACCATCTTGAGGAGCGCCTTTGATGCTGGAATTCATGCCGATCGTTTTATTTGCCGTCATCTGTATTGTCCTGATGTTCGGCTTTCCCGTGGCGCTCTCGCTGGCGGGCACGGCGCTGCTGTTTGCCGGTATGGGGCTGGGCCTCCAAGCCATGGGAATCGATGCCAATTTCGATGGTGGCTATCTTGCCGCGCTGCCCAACCGGTTATACGGCATCATGACCAACCAGACGCTGTTGGCGGTGCCGCTGTTTGTCTTGATGGGGGTTTTGCTCGAGAAATCCAAAGTCGCCGAAACCCTGCTCGATGCCATGGCCCTGCTGTTTGGCGCCATGCGCGGTGGCTTGGGTATCTCGGTCACACTGGTGGGCATGCTGATGGCCGCATCCACAGGCATCGTGGGGGCGACCGTGGTCACCATGGGGCTGATGTCGCTGCCGACGATGTTGAAGCGCGGCTACAGCACCTCGCTTGCGACCGGGACGATCTGCGCCACCGGTACGCTGGGTCAGATCATTCCCCCTTCCATCGCGCTGGTACTGCTCGGCGATGTGTTGTCATCGGCGTATCAGCAGGCACAGCTGGACATGGGGATTTTCAGCCCGAAAACGGTATCGGTGGGCGACCTCTTCATGGGCGCACTGGTGCCGGGCTTGATCCTCGTGGTCATGTACATGATTTATGTGGCGGTCATCGCGTGGTGGCGCCCGAACATGGCCCCCGCCGCTGACCGAAATGAACTGATGGAGGAGCTTGGTCACACCTCGGGGCTGGGCATGTTGCTGCTCAAGGGGCTGGTGCCGCCCGTGGTGCTGATTGTGGCGGTACTGGGGTCGATCCTCAGTGGCTTTGCGACACCCACCGAGGCTTCCGCCGTGGGCGCCTTTGGTGCCCTGGTGCTGGCGGTGGCCTATCGCCAGCTGGATATGGCGACCCTGAAAGACGTGCTGCGTTCGACGACCAACGTCACCACCATGGTGTTTCTGATCCTGATCGGGGCGGCGCTGTTTTCGCTGGTGTTCCGGGCCTATGGTGGCGAGCACATGGTCACCGAGCTGTTCGAGGGCATGCCCGGCGGCGTAGTCGGCGCGACGATCATCGTGATGTTAGTGATCTTCCTGCTCGGCTTCATCCTCGACTTTATCGAAATCACCTTTGTGGTGGTGCCCATCGTCGGCCCGATTCTGCTGGCCATGGGGCTCGACCCCATCTGGCTGGGCATCATGATCGCCATCAACCTGCAGACCTCGTTCCTGACGCCACCGTTTGGTTTTGCACTGTTCTATCTGCGCGGGGTGGCGCCGCCGTCGGTGCCGACCTCGGCCATCTATCGCGGGGTGATTCCGTTTATCCTGATGCAGTTGGGCATGTTGCTGATGCTGACGTTCTTTCCGCAGCTGGCAACGTGGCTGCCCGCGCAGTTCGGCGGCTAGCAATAAGTTGAAAGTCGCCGCTGCTATCAACGCAAGGACGTGACAACCTAGTACTTACGCAGTTAAATAACGCATTAACAATTTGCAGCAAGCCGCTTGGTCCAACGCCTGAGGTACTCGGCTGAGCGGTGTTTTCCTACTCATAACAGTAATAATAGAAAGCTAGAGGGTTCATGTATGAAAGTTAAAACACTCCCCGTCGCCATTGCCATGACGACCGCCATGTCAGCCAGTCTGCTGGCGGTGTCGAGCATTGATAATCACGCCCAGGCTCAAGAAGAAGAATTCCGCTGGAAGATGGTCACGTCCTGGCCGAAAAACTTCCCTGGGGTGGGCCAAGGCCCAGAGCGTCTTGCCGAGCTTGTGGATGAAATGTCGGATGGCCGCCTGACCATCGAAGTCTTCGGTGCCGGGCAGCTGGTACCGGGCTTTGAAGTCTTTGATGCCGTTTCAGACGGTACCGCTGAGCTTGGCCATTCCGCTTCCTATTACTGGAAGGGCAAAGCCCCCGCCGCCCAGTTCTTTGCCGCCGTGCCGTTTGGCATGAACGCCCAGGAAATGAACGCCTGGCTGCACTTCGGTGGCGGGATGGAGCTGTGGAACGAGCTTTACGATGAATTTGGTGTCGACGTGCTGGTGGCCGGTGCCTCGGGTGTGCAAATGGGCGGCTGGTATAACAAGGAAATCAACTCGGTTGATGACCTGGATGGCCTGAAAATGCGCATGCCGGGCCTCGGTGGTGAAGTGATGAGCCGCATGGGTGTGGCGATCGTCAACATGCCGGGCGGCGAGATCTTCACCTCGTTGCAGTCGGGTGCGATCGACGCAACCGAGTGGATTGGCCCTTATAACGACCTGGCCTTTGGTCTGCACCAGGCGGCGGATTACTACTATTATCCCGGCTGGCACGAACCGACCGTGATGTTCGAGGCGATCGTCAACGAAGAGGCCATGGCCGAGCTGCCCGCGGATCTGCAAGCGATCCTGAAAACCGCGGTACGCGACGTCAATGCCAACGTGCTGGACGAGTACACCGCGCGTAACAACGACGCGCTGGAAACCCTGGTCAACGAGCATGATGTCGAGCTGCGTCGCATTCCCGACGATGTGCTGGCCCAGGCACGTGAGCACTCCGAAGACGTCGTGGCCGAACTGGCGGAATCCAGCGAGATGGCGACGCGTATCTACGAGTCCTACAGTGCTTTCCAGGATAAGGTCGAGGATTATCACGCGATCTCCGAGCAGGCTTACTACAATGCACGTAACCCTGAAGGCGACAGCGCCGAATAAGACGCCGAGCCTTGCATGAAATGGCCGCCCTCGGGCGGCCATTTGCGTTTTTAAGGCAGCCAAAACGCCTCCGCTTGGGTATCCTGGCCAAATACTGTGTTTATCCGAGGATCACCATGTCTAATGATTCCCGCCTGCGCAATGTGCTTACCATCGCCGGTTCCGACCCGTCCGGCGGCGCTGGGCTGCAGGGCGATTTGAAAACCTTCTCGGCACTCGGTGTCTACGGGACCAATGTGATTACGGCGGTGATCGCCCAGAATACCTGCGGTGTCGCCTCGGTATACCCGGTGTCGCCCCAGGCGATTCGTGAGCAGTTGGAGAACCTGCTCGACGATGTCGAGATCGATGCCGTCAAGATCGGCATGGTCGCCAGCCGCGACGTGGCCGAGGTGATCGCCGAGGTGCTGGGGCAGCGGCGGCCACGCTGGATCGTCCTCGACCCCGTGATGGTGGCCAAAAGCGGCGATATTCTGGTCGATAATGAAGGTATCCGGGCGGTGCGCGATATCCTGGTGCCACTGGCGGACGTGATTACCCCCAACCTGCCCGAGGCCGCTGTTTTGCTCGACGCGCCATCGCCCACTGGGCTGGATGAGATGGAAGCGATGCTGCCGCGCTTGACGCAGCTTGGCGCGCCCTATGGGGTGCTCAAAGGGGGCCACCTGCGGGGGGAGACCTGCCCCGATCTGCTGGCGACGCCCAAGGAGCATCGCTGGCTGCCAGCGTCGCGGATCGCCACGGAGAACCTGCACGGCACCGGCTGCGCGCTGTCGTCAGCCATTGCTGCCTGCCTGGCCAAGCTTCCGGCAGGGGCTGAAAATGACGCCCCGGTCGCCGCGATAGCCGAAGCCAAGCAGTGGCTGCATGCCGGTCTGGAGGCCAGTGTCAGGCTGAATGTAGGTAAAGGACGTGGCCCGGTGCACCACTTTCACGCCTGGTGGTAAAGCGCAGCGCCGCTCGCCGGGCGGGCGTCACCGTTTCGCTTGCGCAATGGGCCGTTGCGCACCATGCTGAAGGGTGTCCGCCAAGGCTGAGGAGCGTTTGCGATGACTCGTACCGTACTGTTTGCCACTGACCTCTCTGCCGAAAATCGCGCGGCCTTTGCCAGGGCGCTGCGCCTGGCCTACGCCGATGGGGCCCAGCTCGACATTATCCATGTGCTGGACCCCTACTTACCCCGTCGCGTCTTTCACGAGGTTGAAGCGGCGGTGGTAGACGATATCGCCGCCACCCTCAAGGACGTCCGTGAAGATTATGCCCTCGAAGAACCCAAGACGCTGATCCAGACGGTCGCTGGCGCGCCTTACGTCGAAATTATCCGCGAGGCCCACGAACGTCAGGCCGACCTGGTCGTGGTGGGCATGCATCGCAAGCGCGGCCAGAAAGACCTACTGGCGGGAACCAGCCTGATGCGCATCATCCGCAGCGCGCCCTGCCCTGTGGTGGTGGCCTCGCAGCCGCCGACCCAGCCGTGGGAGTCGATACTGGTACCCGTCGACTTTTCTCTGACGGCCCGGCACAGCCTGCGTGAAGCGTTACAGCGTTTCCCGGATACTTCACTGACACTGTTGCATGCCTGGAGCTTGCCGGGCGAGCGTGAACTTGGCTCGCATCCCTACTATGCCCAATGGCGCGATCATGAGGTGACACGGTTGCGCGAACGGCTCGCTCAGGAAATTGACAGCCTGATGAGCGAGCTGGCGGGCGTTCCCGACGTTGAACTGGTGCTGGAGCACGGTTCCCCGTGTGAGGTCCTGAATGCCTACATCAAGCGCCACACCCCCGACTTGGTGGTAATCGGCAGCCGAGATCAACCACACCATGCGAGCCAGTTGACCGATATGCTGTTGAGTGAACCGCATTGCGACGTGATGCTATGCAGGGCATAGCTATACGGAACTTTTATTCATATTCTATGTAGTATAGGCATCGTCTGGAAATTATAGAGGTGCCTTACTATGCCATCGCTAACACTGACCCATGTTTTCAAAACGAGTGTTTTCAAAGCGAGCGTTTTCAAAACGAGTATTTTTAAAGACGATGGCCTGATGCCGCGCATGCCTCGCGTTGCGGCGTGGCTTCTAGGTGGGCTGCTGTTGTTCGGGTCGCCTGTTCTCTGGGCGCAGACGGTCAGCGAAGAGGGCGAGCGCTTCGAGCGAACCCTGGAAGAGAACGGTCAACGCTATGCGCTTATCGGCAGCGGCGTTTTTACCTACATGATCTGGACCGCCTATGCCGGGGCGTATTACCAGGCAGAAGGCGAAACTGACCCCCGGCCGCAAAGCGATATACCCCGCCGCCTCGAGTTGGCCTACTTCCATGATATCGAGGCCGAAGAGTTTGCCGACGCCACCACGGAAACGCTGCAAAAAAACCTGACCGCCTATGAGTACTCGCAGCTGGAAACCGATATTAATGCCTTTAACCAACGTTATCAGGATGTCGAACCACAGGATCGCTATGTATTGAGCTGGGACGGCGATACGCTGCGTTTGGCACTGAATGGCGAGGTGCTGTTCGAGGGCGCAAACGCGGAGCTGGCCAGCGCCCTGTTTGGTATCTGGCTAGGCGAGCGCCCCCTGGGTGAAGACTTCCGCGATGCGCTGCTAGGGAGGTAATCACGCCTTGGCATGCACGCTATACTGGCGCTTTTGCGAGTGAGGCATAAACGTGAAAGCACTGATACAGCGGGTAACCCGGGCAAGTGTTGATGTCGAAGGCCATACCGTGGGCGCCATTGACCACGGGCTATTGGCACTGGTGGGCGTCGAAAAGGGCGATGGCCAGGCGGATGCCGACAAGCTGCTGCACAAGCTGCTGAATTACCGCGTGTTCAGTGATTCGGACGGCAAGATGAATCTGAATGTGCGGCAGGCTGAGGGCGGCCTGCTACTGGTGTCACAGTTCACCCTGGCGGCCGATACGCGTAAAGGCCTGAGGCCCAGCTTTTCAAGCGCCGCGCCCCCTGATGAAGGCGAGCAGCTGTTTAACTATCTGGTGACCCAGGCGCAATCCGCCTGGCAGAACGTCGCTACCGGCGAGTTTGGCGGCAATATGCAGGTCTCGCTGGTGAACGACGGGCCGGTGACCTTCTTGCTGGCGAGCTGAGCGGGTCTTCAGGCGTTCTCGTTGGCCACTAGTTCAGCTTCCATGGCTTCCAGCGCCTCTTCGGCGGCCAGCCACTCGGCTTCGGCGTCGTTCAGGCGCGCCTTGATATCAGCCTGGCGGGCCAGGGCATCGGTTAGTTCAGCCTTTCGGGCGCTGTCGGTGTAAAGTTCAGGGTCGGCCAGTATTTCCTCGACCTTTTCCAGTGATTGCTGGGTCTTTTCCATCGCCTTTTCCGCCTGGTCGCGCTGCTTTTTCAGTGGACGCAGTTTCTCACGTAGTTCGGCGGCTGCCTTGCGAGCGGCCTTGCGGTCGCCACTGGGCTGTTGGGCCTGGCGTTCGTTTTTCTCGCTACGATTATCGCGGCGGCTTTCTTCAAGGCGCGCCTTGAGCCAAGCCCGGTAGTCGTCCAGGTCGCCGTCAAAAGGCTCGACGCGATGGTCGGCGACCCGCCAGAACTCATCCACCGTGGCGCGCAGCAGGTGGCGGTCGTGAGATACCAGAATGACGGTGCCTTCGAAACTGGCCAACGCCTGAGTGAGGGCCTCGCGCATTTCCAGATCCAGGTGGTTGGTAGGCTCATCCAGCAGCAACAGATTGGGCTTTTGCCACGCCACCAGGGCCAGCGCCAAACGGGCCTTCTCGCCACCTGAAAAGGTGCCCACCTGGCCGAAAGCGTCGTCGCCTTTAAAGCCAAACCCGCCCAGGAAATTGCGGATTTCCTGGTCACTGGCGGTGGGCGATAGCCGCTGCACATGCACAAACGGCGTGGTGGTCACGTCGAGCCCTTCCAACTGATGCTGGGCAAAGTAGCCAATCGCCAAGTGCTCGCCGGGCACCCGCTTGCCGTTTAACAGTTCGAGCTCGCCAGTGAGCGATTTGATCAGCGTTGATTTACCCGCCCCGTTGGGACCTAGCAGACCGATCCGGCTACCCGGCAGCAGGGTAACATTGACCTTGTCCAGCTGGACGATATCGCCCGCATCGCCGCGATAACCCAATGTGGCCTGGTCGAGCACCAGCAGCGGATGCGAGGTTTTATCCGAGGCGGGCAGGGTGAAATGAAAGGGCGAGTCGACATGGGCGACGGCAATATCCTCCATGCGCTCCAGCATCTTGACGCGGCTTTGGGCCTGCTTGGCCTTGGTGGCCTGGGCACGGAAGCGCGCGATAAAGCGCTCGATTTCCTCGCGTCGTGCCTGCTGCTTGGCGGCTTCGGCACGCTGGAGGGCGAGCTTTTCGGCGCGGGTGCGCTCAAAAAGCGAGTAATTGCCGCGGTAAAGTTCCAGCGTCTGGTGATGCATATGCACAATGTGATCGCAGACGGCATCCAGGAAATCGCGGTCGTGGGAAATCAACAGCAAGGTGCCGGGGTAGCGGGTGAGCCACTGCTCCAGCCACAGCAGTGCATCAAGATCCAGGTGGTTGGTGGGCTCATCCAGCAGTAGCAGGTCGGAGGGCATGAACAGCGTGCGAGCCAGGTTGACGCGCATCCGCCAGCCCCCGGAAAACGCTGACAGCGGCCGGTCGAGGTCGGCCTGAATAAAGCCGAGCCCGACCAGCAGTTGCGCCGCGCGGGACTCGGCGCGATAGCCGTCGAGGGTTTCAATCAAGCCGTGCAGTTCAGCCTCCCGGTGGGCTTGACCCGCGTCACGGGCGGCCTGTAGATCCGCTTCGGCCTGGCGAAGGGCGATGTCGCCATCCAGTACATACTCGATAATCGGCCGGTCCAGCGCATCGACCTCCTGGGCCATGTGCGCGATACGCTGCCCGCCGCTCAGTTCAACGTCGCCCTGGTCCGGGCCGAGTTCGCCCAGCAGCAGCTTAAAGAGGCTCGATTTGCCTGCACCGTTAGCCCCGATGATCCCCGCTTTCACCCCGTCGTGGAGGGTGAGGTCGGCGTTGTCGAGTAGCGTTTGCGTGCCGCGTTGCAGAGCGACTTGGCGCAGTGCGATCATGCGTTCTCCCGAATAAGATGGGGCATACAATGCCAGATTCTATGGCGCTTGATTCTACCCGATTCGCGGCGCTTCAGCAGACACCGCTGTGGGATTTCGCGCTAACCTTCTATAGCCGCCCCGGCGTCGAGCCGTCGTGCCTGACGCTACAGGACCATGCAGGTGTGGATGTCTGCGAGCTGTTGTTTCATGGCTGGCTGTATGTGCATGGACTCGAGGCGTTACCCGAATCGCTTGTCACGCAGCGCCAGGCGCGCCGTGATTGGCAGGCGGGAGTCACAGAGGTGCTGCGTGGGCTACGGCGCGACTTAAAGCATCATGATGCACCCAGCGAGACCGTCTCCGCCCTGCGCGAGCGGATCAAGCAGGCTGAGCTGCTCGCCGAGCGTGAAAACCTTCAACGTTGGCAAAGGTGGGCATGGGACCACGAGCAGCCCTCGACGCGCCTGAAAAATATGCCAGCCAACTCGCACGATACGGGAAGATGGCTGCAAGAACGTGTTTTATTGCCGCACGATTCGATGCTGGATGATGACGAGCCAGAAGCCCGCGAGGCCCTTGAACATGCCTTTAGGGTGCTAGGTCAGCAACTTGACCCCTTACGGCGAGCGCGCTAGCCTGAAAATTAGCTGCTTTTGAATAACTCATTGTTATTCGGCCTTTGAGATGTGCAGCGCCACTCAGCGATTGCACAATGGTCAATGACACCGCGCGTTGTGAGACGCGCCGATCAAAGCAGATTCCTGCGCACTCGTACAGCGCGCTTACCACTGCAAGGGGAACACCGCATGAAGGCAAGCAAGTTAGTAACGACGGCGAGCGTCAGTGCACTGTTGGTTGGTATGTCAGGCGTCGCTCAGGCTGACAACTGGCGTTACGCGCACGAAGAATACGAAGGCGACGTTCAGGACGTTTTCGCCTATGCGTTCAAAGAGCACATTGAGGACAACTCCGATCATACCGTCCAGGTCTATCGCTTTGGCGAGCTTGGCGAGTCCGATGACATCATGGAGCAGACCCAGAACGGTATCCTCCAGTTCGTCAACCAGTCGCCTGGCTTCACCGGCTCACTCATCCCCGAAGCACAGATCTTCTTCATTCCTTACCTGCTTCCCACCGACGAAGAAACCGTGCTTGAGTTCTTCGACGAGAGCGAAGCTATCAACGAGATGTTCCCGGAGCTTTACGCCGAGCAAGGCTTAGAGCTTCTGCAAATGTATCCAGAAGGTGAGATGGTCGTCACCACCAACGAGCCGTTCACTTCCCCCGAAGGGCTGGATAACAAGAAAATCCGTACCATGACCAACCCGCTGTTGTCTGAAACCTACGACGCATTCGGGGCTACGCCAACGCCATTGCCCTGGGGTGAGGTATACGGCGGTCTGCAGACCGGCGTTATCGACGGTCAAGAGAACCCGATCTTCTGGATCGAATCTGGCGGTCTTTATGAAGTATCGCCGCACCTGACCTTTACCGGTCACGGCTGGTTCACCACCGCGATGATGGCCAACCAGGATTTCTATGAAGGGCTTTCCGAAGAAGACCAGCAACTGGTCCAGGAAGCGTCTGAAGTGGCTTACGATCACACCATCGAGCATATCCAGGGTCTGGCCGAGGAATCGCTTGAGAAAATCCAGGAAGCTTCCGACGAGGTCACCGTCACTCGCCTGAACGAAGAACAGATTCAGGCCTTCCGTGAGCGTGCGCCTCAGGTTGAAGAAGCATTTCTGGAAATGACCGGCGAGCGTGGCGAAGAGCTGCTCAATCAGTTCAAGGAAGATCTGGAAGAAGTCTCCAGCGACGAAGAATAAGCAGCCCTCGCCATACAAGGTGCTGCAATGGAAGGACCAAAGGGGCGGCCGGCGGCTGCCCCTTTCTCATATGATCAACAGCGATATCAACTCGCGAGTTGGAAAGAAAGTCGTTCATCCAGCGTTGAACCAGTCTCGTTGGGTTACCGCTAGGCTAGTCATATTAGCGGTGGATGGCACAATAATTTTCGGCGTTTAGATCAGTACGGAAAGGTGAAATCGCTAGCGCAAGGTTGCCTGATAAAAGGAGTCCGGCCATGACCGAAGAAGAGTCTGAGAAAAGCTACCGCTCTGGCTTGCCCGGTTTTTTAGGGGTGATTGATACAGCGATCAGCAAATTAGAAGCCGTCATTTTGGCGATGGGTGTTTTGCTCATGGCGCTGAATACGGTCACTAACGTGGTCACACGCTTTGTGTTCGGCCACAGCATCATGTTTACAGGTGAGCTCAACCGGATCCTGATTATCATGATTACGTTTGCCGGTATTGGCTACGCCGCCCGGCACGGTCGGCATATACGCATGTCGGCCATCTATGATGCTCTCCCCACCGGGGGTCGCAAAGTACTGATGATCGCCATTGCCTTGTTTACCTCGATGGTCATGTTCTTTTTGCTTTACTACTCGGTGTTTTACATCATCGATTTGTATAGCAAAGGGCGCGTGTTGCCATCTTTGGGGCTACCCATCTGGATCATCTACCTCTGGGTACCGATGGGCTTTTTGATTACCGGCATTCAATACCTGCTAACGGCAATTAAGAACATGACCTCCCGGGATGTGTACCTCTCCACCGGGGTGGTGGATGGCTATAAAGATACCGAAACGGAAGTCTAACGCAGGGCAACGCTGCCTAGGGGAACCGCTATGACGACAATAATGGTCACTACGATGATTGCCCTGCTGTTGCTGGGCTTTCCGATGATGATCCCGTTGATCACCGCCTCGGCCATTGGCTTTTACATGATGTTCAACGGGCTGGGGCAGATGGAAACCCTGATTCAGCAGATGATGGCGGGGATACGCCCCGCATCGCTGATCGCGGTACCGATGTTTATTCTCGCCGCCGACATCATGACCCGGGGCCAGTCTGCCAGTCGCCTGATTGACATGGTCATGTCGTTTATTGGCCATGTGAAAGGCGGCCTGGCTGTCAGCACCGCTGCCTCGTGTACGCTGTTCGGGGCAGTGTCGGGATCGACGCAGGCCACCGTGGTGGCCGTTGGTTCGCCGCTGCGGCCGCGTATGTTGAAAGCGGGGTATTCGGATTCGTTCACCCTGGCGTTGATTATCAACTCCAGTGATATTGCCTTTTTGATTCCGCCGAGTATCGGCATGATTATCTACGGGGTCATTTCAGGTACGTCCATTGGTGAGCTTTTCATTGCCGGGATCGGACCTGGCTTCATGATTCTGATGATGTTTGCCGCCTACAGCATGATCTATGCGACGGTGAAGAAAGTGCCCACCGAGCCAAAAGCCAGTTGGGGAGAGCGTGGTAGGGCCGTGCGCATGGCGCTATGGCCGCTGGGCTTCCCGGTGATTATCGTGGGCGGTATCTACGGCGGTATTTTCAGCCCTACGGAAGCGGCGGCGGCCTGTGTACTGTATGCCGTCTTCCTTGAGTTCCTGGTCTTTCGCTCGCTGAAAATGAGCGATATTTACGCCATTGCCAAATCGACGGGCTTGATAACCGCCGTGGTGTTTATTCTCGTGGCCGTGGGTAACAGCTTTTCGTGGATCATTTCGTTTGCGCAGATTCCCCAGGCGATTCTGGAATCGGTAGGCGTCAATGAAGCAGGCCCCACCGGCGTGCTGATTGCCATCTGTATCGCGTTCTTTGTTGCGTGCATGTTTGTCGACCCGATTGTGGTCATCCTGGTACTGACCCCCATCTTTGCGCCAGCAATTGCCTCCACGGGGCTGGACCCTGTGCTGGTGGGGATCTTGATTACCCTGCAGGTGGCCATCGGCTCGGCGACGCCGCCCTTCGGGTGCGATATCTTTACCGCCATTGCCATCTTCAAGCGCCCGTATTGGGATGTGATCAAGGGTACCCCGCCGTTTATCTTTATGTTGATTCTGGCGGCCGTGCTACTGATCATGTTCCCGCAAATTGCCCTGTTCCTGCGCGATGTAGCGTTTCGCTAAGTCGTCACAAGGAGAACGCCAATGTTCAACCGCATTTTAGTGCCGGTGGATGGCTCCAAGGGCGCCCTCAAGGCGCTTGAGAAGGCCGTAGGACTGCACATGCTGACCGGCGCAGAGCTGTATCTGCTATGTGTGTTCAAGCACCACAGCCTGCTCGAGGCGTCGCTTTCCATGGTGCGGCCGAGCAAGCTGGATATCCCCGACGATGCGCTGAAGGAGTACGCCACGGAAATCGCGGTGCACGCCAAGTCCCATGCGATAGAAATGGGGGCTGACAGCGGAAGCGTGCGGGCCTTCGTCAAGGGAGGTCGACCCTCGCGCACCATCGTTCGCTTTGCCCGCAAACGTGAGTGTGACCTGATCGTGATTGGTGCCCAAGGCACCAACGGCGATAAAAACCTGTTGCTGGGCAGTGTGTCCCAACGAGTGGCAGGCTCAGCCCACTGCCCCACCATGGTGGTGTAACGCTCTTCCCCGGAGATATCGCTGGGTAATAACACCCGCCGCCTTGGCAGATGCAGCCTGGGGCGGCGGGTGTTACTCTTTTAAGTGTCCTTTCAATACGCATCAATTACCCATACCACGGTGCTTCGCACCACAAAAAAGGTGTTCTATGAACGTAGCGATTTCCTCAACGGCCCTGGTTGGCTTACTGCTGGTGGCTCCCTTGGCCGCTGCAGCGCCGGAAACGGAAGAAGAGCGTTTGGCTTATAGCCTGGGCGTTACGCTGGGTGAAAGCATGCAGGCCGATGTCGAAGACCTGGATATCGATTCGTTTACCGACGGCATACGCGATGTATTTGAAGGTAATGATCTGGCGCTTGATGACGCGCAAATGAGCGAAGCTTTGATGGCTTTTCAGGAGCAGTCCATGGCGGCCCGCGAAGCGGAAGCGGCGCAAGCCAGTGAAGCAAACCGAGAAGCCGGTGAAGCCTTCCTGGCCGAAAACGCTGAGCGCGATGAAGTGACGGTCACCGAGTCAGGCCTGCAGTACGAAGTGCTTGAGTCGGGCGATGGGGAGTCGCCTGGCCCCCAAGACACCGTCGAGGTGAATTACGAGGGCATGCTGCTGGACGGTACGGTATTTGATAGCTCCTATGAACGTGGTGAGTCGGTTAGTTTCCAGGTCAATCAGGTGATCGAAGGTTGGCAAGAAGCCCTTCAAGCAATGAGTGTGGGCGACAGCTGGATGCTGTATATCCCTGCTGACCTGGCCTACGGTGAAGGTGGCCAGGGCCCGATTGGCCCCAACGAGGTGCTTACCTTCCGCGTAGAACTGTTGGACGTTGAATAAGTGATGCCTTTTCCGTCGCGTTTATCCCTAAGCTGCTTGGTCAGTGGGTTACTGTTTATCGGTAGCTGGCAGGGAGCGACGGTGGTTCAGGCAGCGCCCGGGCCGTTAGCTGCGCTGGGCGCTGGCAGGGACGTCAGCGTCGTGGGTATTTCGTCCGGTGGTTACATGGCCACGCAGTTGGCCGTCGCCTTCCCCGAGCGCTTCAGTGCAGTGGGCGTATTGGCGGCCGGCCCCTGGGAGTGTGCAGAAGGTTCGTTAAGCCGGGCGCTGAGTTCCTGCATGGCGACATCGGGCGGCGAGCCATCTCTCGACAGGCTTGAAAATCGCCGTCGCCGCTACGAGGCGGCAGGTCAGGTGGGGCCACGGGAAACGCTCAGTCAATTAAGGGTGTTTCTGTGGCATGGCGAGGATGACGATGTCGTAGAGCCTGAGTTGGGCGATTTATTGGCGGCTCAGTGGGAACGCTGGCTGGCCAATGCCGATCAGCTGCGCGTCGTTCGGCGAGAAGACACCGGCCATGGCTGGCCGGTAAGCCTGGACGATGAGGCGCCGCCTCCACGAACCTTGGGTGACTGTCAGCAGGGCGGTGGTAGCTACCTGCTTGCCTGCGATGACGATGTCGCTGGCGCCATGCTGCGCTTTTTGTACCCTGATCGCGAAAAGAACGATGAAGGCCGGGGGCAATTAAGCGCCTTTGATCAGTCTGACTTTGCGGTGACCGGGCTAGCGGATCGCGGCTTTGTTTATATACCGGAAGGTTGTGAACAGGGCGGATGCCAGGTCACGTTGGCCCTTCACGGTTGCCAGATGAGTGAAGACGCGATTGGCGATGCGTTCGTAAGGCACAGCGGCCTCAATGACTGGGCAGCACTGCATCAGCAGATCGTGCTTTATCCCCAGGTAGAGAACAGCATGATGAACCCTCAGGGCTGTTGGGACTGGTGGGGCTATGCCGAGCCCTCCTCACAGTTAGCCCCGATGCACAGTACCCGTGAAGGTGTTCAAATCAAGGCGCTAATGACCATGTTGGAACGCCTTCAAGCAACACCCGAGCAGGATTAACGACTCAGCTCATGCGATAAGGCAGCCGTAAGCCCTTGAGGCGTTGGCGAATACAGCACACGCTGCAAAATATCGCCGTCGCGGTCGACCAGATAGAGTGATGAGCTATGGTCAATGGTGTACTCGATGGCTGACTCGGGCGCTTCAACGCGCCGCGTGATCACCCCATAACGGGACATCACGTCATCCAGTTCGGCTTTGTTGCCCCTGGCGCCGATAAAGTCCTCGCCGAAAAACGCCAGGTACTCTTCAAGCCGTTCCAGGGTATCGCGCTGTGGGTCGACGGTGACCATGACAGGCACCACCTGTTCGCGTTGCGATGCCGAAAGCTCAGCCAGCGCCTGGCGCTTGACCGACTGCGTCATGGGGCATACGTCAGGGCAATACGTATAGCCGAACGACAGCAGGGCAATTTGATCATCGGCAAGCTGGGACAGCGAAAAGTCGCCTTGAGTGGACGGCAGTTCAATCTCACCGCCAGGTGGCATGTCGTCTTGAGGAGGCAGCGTGGCCTTGTAGAGCATGATGCCACTCGCCACGACCAGCGCGGCGACGCCGACGCCTAGCCATAATTTCGGATAGGCCATGGTATCTCCCTGCAGGCGATGAACCAGCGTCCGTTGATGACTGAAACCCTCTGTTCATAGTAACAGTAAACCTGTAACTGTCACGGCGTGGTCGATCAAAAGGAGAAGGATACTCGATGGAAAGTATTAGCGGTGCCCTCGGCCCCCTGTTTCTCTTGATCTTGATGGGCGCAGCGCTGGGCGTTAAACGCTGGCCCAGCGATACATTCTGGCCGTCCATGGAGCGGCTGATCTACTTCGTACTCTTTCCGGCCATGCTGGTGTCGACACTGGCGACGGCGAATGTCAGCCAGGTGCCCGTGACCCGCCTGGCCCTGGTATTGCTGGGCGCGATGGCTGTCTTTGGCGTATTGCTGTGGCGTCTGAGAACCCAGCTCAAGCTGACGCCCGGGGCATTTACGTCGGTATTTCAAGGTGCCGTGCGATTCAATACGTACGTCGGGGTGGCGGGCGCGGCGGCCTTGCACGGCAGTGCAGGTGCCACTACCGCCGCCGTGGCAGTGGCGCTGATGGTGCCGGTGGTCAATATCATGTGTGTGGCAAGCTTTGTCGCCGCTGGCACCCTGGGTAACGCAAGTCTCGGCAAAAGCGTCATGGCGCTGATCAAGAACCCCCTGATTCTGGCGTGCTTGCTGGGTATTGTGCTGAACCTTTCCGGCATAGGGCTGCCGGGCTGGAGCCACGATACCGTCGACCTATTAGGCCGTGCCGCCTTGCCGCTTGGGCTGGTTGCTGTGGGGGTGGCATTGCGCCCGGCAGCGCTGCTGCGCGTTGATCGCGGCGTGCTGGCGACGAACAGTGTCAAGCTGGTGCTGATGCCCGCGCTGGTGCTGATACTTGCGTGGCTGGTTGGCCTGGATACGGTGAGCCGCGACGTCGCGCTGTTGTTTGCCGCACTGCCCACGGCGACGTCTGCGTATATTCTGGCACGCCAGCTGGGCGGCGATGCCGAATTGATGGCCGCGATCATCACCGGTCAGACGCTACTGGCGATGCTGACGCTACCGGTTTGGCTTCAATTGGCGAGCGGCTGAAAACGGAATAAAAAATATTCGTATTTGTGTTGACGTGCTAAATGAGAATTATTACATTGTGATTATGGCGTTTGATGAGACGCCACAGACCACGACAGATTTGGCAATTCATACCATTTTCCTGTCATGGTTTCTCCCTCTCATTGCTAGTCACGGTCTTTTGCCGCTCCCCTGGAGCGGCTTTCTTTTTTCTGAGCACCGGTCTCTGAGTACCAGCCAACGCCCCTTTCTCTGCGCGGTTTTTTGGCGACTTCCCTCCCCCTGCATAAATAAAATGATGACCGTTCGAACGCTTTATGAGCGGGTATGGCGCGATTGCCGGAAGGCGGGTTCGTGTCTACGTTTTATAAGGAGTACCTGAAAAGCGTTTATTGGCCTGGATACTAACGGAGGAGTTTGCCATGAGCGATACCCAAGACTTATTCCCTACCCGCCTGGAACGAAAACTGGGAATGTTTAAACGCATTGACCCCGTGGTGTTTGGCGATGAGTCCCAGCTTGCCAATGGTCCATTGGATAGGTCGCAAATTGAGGAATATGAAAGAAAAGGGTTCCTGTCATTTGAAGGTTTTTTTGATGCCGATGATATGCAGGTTTTTCTTCAAGAGCTGCGCGAGTATGAAGACGATGCTGACCTTAAGCTTTCCGAGGGCACGATCCTGGAACCCGGACGTGAGGAAATACGTACTGTTTTCGGTATTCATCAAGTCTCAAAACGTTTCCAGCGCTTGACTCAAGATCCCAAGTTGCTGGCGATCGTCAAGCAGTTGCTGGGCAGCGATGTTTATATCCACCAATCAAGGATCAACTACAAGCCAGGATTTAAAGGCAAAGGGTTCGAGTGGCATTCGGATTTTGAGACCTGGCATAGCGAAGACGGCATGCCGCGGATGCGAGCGCTCAGCTGTTCCATCGTCCTCACGGATAACGGCGAGTTTAACGGGCCTCTGATGCTGATTCCCGGTTCGCATCACTACTTTGTTCCCTGTGTGGGGCGGACGCCGGAGGATAACTACAAGGAATCGTTAAAAAGCCAAGAGGTAGGGGTGCCCCCGGCGAGCAGCTTGCGCGAACTGATGCTGGAAAACGATATTGAAGCCCCTAAAGGGCCAGCCGGCTCTCTAGTGATTTTCGAATGCAACACCATGCACGGGTCCAATATCAACATGTCGTGCTGGCCGAGAAGTAATTTGTTCTTTGTTTACAACAGTGTTGAAAATACGCTTCACGACCCTTACTGTGGCAACCGACCCAGGCCCGAATTTCTGGCCAATCGCTCGGAATGGGATCCAGTGCAACCGCTGGAAGAGTAACGGCGTCAATGCATAGCGCTGGACGATCATCTGTGAGGCGATGTCCAAAAATAAATAAAAACCGTTCGCATTATTATTGACGTAGTAAATGAGAACTATTACAGTGTGGGTGTGGCGTTGATGAGACGCCACAGACCACGACAGATCGGGTAATCATTACCAGTTTCCTGTCATGGTTTCTCCCTCTCATTGCTAGTCACGGTCTTTTTGCCGCTCCTCTGGAGCGGCTTTCTTTTTGGGGCCTGGGCAGCTCAACTGACCCGCACGACTGCCTGCCCCCCGAGCTGTGAGCAGATTCACCTATCCCTCTGTACAACCTCGTCTTTTATCACTAAGCCGCTATCAATACAGATATTTATCTGTGCGATAGGCTTAAGTGTGATATCCGAAGCGTAGGCGACTGGCCTTCAACTTTGGTTGTATTTTGTGTCATGTGCCTTGCCTGATGGGACCATGCGGCTTAACTTCTTACTTGTACGATGTATGACAACTAGGCGGTTGTCACGATTTAGAGCCTCGCTAATGGGTGTTGGCACACTGCAACGAGGGAAGCATGAGGATGGTGGCGTGAAGTTTTCCAAACAAGACGTAATACAAGCGATCGGCGATGGCCTGCTCTCGTTCCCGATCACCGACTTCGATGACAACGGCCAGTTCGATGAAGCCAGCTACCGCGAGCGGCTAGCCTGGTTTATCAGCCATGATATTTCCGCCGTGTTTGTGGCGGGCGGCACCGGTGAGTTTTTCAACCTATCGCTGGAAGAGTACCGCCGTATCGTTCAGGTGGCGGTTGAGGTCATTGACGGCAAGCTTCCCGTGATTGCCAGCGCCGGTTTGAGCGTGGCGACAGGTAAAGCCTTTGCCAGTGCCGCGGAAGAGGCCGGCGCCGATGGTATTTTGCTGATGCCGCCCTACCTGACCGAGTGCCCGCAAGACGGCCTGGTCGATTACGCCCGGCAAATTTGTGACTCAACGGCAATTAACGTTATCTACTACAACCGCGGTAACGGCATTCTCAATGCGACGTCTGTTCAGGAGCTGGCGGATGCCTGCCCGAACCTGATTGGCCTGAAAGATGGCAAGGGCGATATTCAAGCGCTTAACAAGATCGTCAAGACCGTGGGCGACCGCCTGACCTATATCGGTGGCGTGCCCACCGCCGAGATTTTCGCCGAAGCGTATCTTTCCATCGGTGTTAATACCTATTCCTCGGCCGTGTTCAATTTTGTTCCCGATATGGCGGTGGCTTTCTATCGAGCCCTCCGCGCTGGGGACAGCCGTGTCGTTAAGCAAATTACCCAGGACTTTTTTATCCCGTTTATCGATTTGCGGGATCAAAAAGCCGGGTATGCCGTGAGCCTGATCAAAGCCGGTGCCGAGATTATTGGCCGCCCGGCTGGAGAGGTTCGCGCGCCTTTAACGATGCCCACGTTGGAAGAATGCGAACACCTTTCGCGTTTAATTGAGCAACAAAAACACAATAACTTATAACTTTTCCTGTAAGAGGAGAGCGTCATGTACAACTACAAGATCAACGTTTCACTAGCCACTATCGCGACGGCAAGTGTTTTGAGCGCACTATCGTTTTCAGCACAAGCCGCTGAGTGGCGGGGCTGGAATATCCATCCTGAGGGTTACCCTAACTCTGATGCGCTGGAGTCGTTTGCTGAAAAAGTGGCGGAAAGAACTGAAAACCGCATTGAACCACGCCTCTACCACAGCGCCGTATTAGGCGATCAGCCTGATGCGATCGAGCAAACGCGTAATGGTGCCCTCGATTTTGCTAACTTCAACATGGGGCCGATGGGTCCGATCGTAAAAGAGACCAACGTGCTCTCGCTGCCTTTTCTGTTCAACAATCGCGAGCATATGTATGAAGTGATGGATGGTGAGATCGGTGATCGGTTTGCTGCTGCGTTGGAAGATGAGGGGTTGGTGGCGCTTTCCTGGTTCGAGTCCGGCGCGCGCAGCCTGTACAACACTGAAAGGCCGGTTGAAACACCTGAGGATGTAGAAGGCTTAAAAATTCGAGTAATGAACAACGACCTCTATGTCGAAATGATTGAGGCAATGGGTGGCAACGCAACCCCCATGTCGTACGGTGAGGTTTATCAATCGCTGAAAACAGGCGTACTTGATGGGGCGGAAAATAACTTCCCATCGTTTGAATCAAGCAACCATTACGAGGTTTCACAATATTACTCGTTAACTGAGCATCTGATTATTCCAGAGTGTTTGTGTGTTGCTAAATCAACGTGGGATTCGCTATCTGAGGAAGATAAAACCATTGTTGAAGAAGAGGCTTTGGCAGCAGCGGAGCTACAACGTGAGCTTTGGTCAGAAGGGTCGAAGGAAAGCCGAAAAATCGTCGAAGAAGCAGGCGTTGCAATTAATGAAGTGGAAGACAAGCAGGTTTTTCAGGATATGATGCAGCCTCTTTACGATGCGTTCATCGAAGAAAACCCGGATCTTGAATCATTAATCACGGATATCCGAGAAACCATCTGACGATCCGAATACGCTCCCTGTTCTCTTGGGCAGGGAGCAGTAGGAGATAACTGTGAACGCCAACTCTGATACTCATCAGGACCCGAACGATAAACAAACCAGTCTTCTAGACAGAGTGCTAGATAGTGCAGCTGTGGGTTGTTTGATCATTGCAGGCATTTTATTAGTGCTGCTAATTATTTTATTTGGGTGGCTTGTGTTTGGGCGCTATGTACTTAATGACACGCCTACCTGGGTAGAGCAGGTATCACTATTAATTGTTGTGTACATCACTTTTCTAGGGGCAGCGGCAGGTGTAAGGAATCGTAGCCACTTAAGTATCGATTTTATTCGCGAGGGGCTGCCCTCTTTTTGGAACAAGCTTTTCCATGCCATTGCTGATTTTTTTGTTATTGGGTTTGGCATTTTTATGACTTATCAGGGATCGCTATTGGTGCTTAACAACCTGGAGCGGGCCATCCCAATGATTGGTTTATCAGAAAGCTGGAGAGCTGCGCCTTTAGTGATTTGTGGTGTGCTCATAGTCTTGTTTTCTGTTGCCGACATGTTGGGAAGAGTCACTAATAGCCGTCTTAAATAAGGAATTATCATGGGTCTCGCTATTCTCTTCGGGCTGTTTTTTCTGGGCCTTATTGTCGGTGCCCCCGTGGCATTTGCGGTGGGTCTGGCAGCGGTAGTTACCTTTATTTATGAGGGCCTGCCTCTATTTGTGGCCTTCCAGCGCATCTTGTCGGGGATCTCGGTATTTTCACTGCTGGCGATACCGTTCTTTATCTTCGCGGGCGAGTTGATGCTTCAGGGCGGCATTTCAGCGCGCCTTGTTCGTCTAGCATCTGCCATGGTGGGTAAAGTCAGAGGTGGCTTAGGCCTGGTGAACGTGAGCTCGTCAATGCTGTTTGGGGGAATTTCTGGCTCGGCGGTGGCGGATACGTCCGCGCTGGGTTCATTGCTGATCCCGGTGATGAAGGAGAAAGGTTATGACGCTGACTACGCAGTCAATGTCACGGTGACCTCTTCTGTCGCCGGTGTCGTGATTCCGCCTAGCCACAACATGATTTTATACGCTGTGGCGGCGGGTGGTGGCATCTCGGTCACTCAGCTATTCATTGCCGGTATTGTGCCGGGGATATTGATGTGCCTTTCACTGGCGGTAGCCGCCTACATCGTGGCGGTTAAGCGTGGCTATAAAGGGGAAGAGTTTCCCGGCTGGCAAGCTCTGTTGTTTAGCCTTGTCGCTGCTGTGCCTGGCTTATTGACGGCCGTCATCATTGTGGGAGGCGTACTCTCGGGCGTTCTGACAGTGACCGAGTCGGGTGCTTTTGGTGCTATCTACGCTATTTTAGTGACGGCATTTGTATATCGTGAGTTGCGTTGGGAATCGTTTAAAGCGGCAGTGTATCAAGCGGTTAAAACTACGGCACTGGTGATGATCTTGGTCGGTTGCGCGTCGGCATTTTCCTACCTGCTGGCGCTTTATAACGTTCCGGAACTCCTGATGGGGGCGTTAACGACCATTTCCGATAACCCCATCGTCATTCTGTTGATGCTCAACCTGATTTTGCTCGGGCTAGGCATGATCATGGACATGGCGGCGCTGATTTTGATCTGTACGCCAATTTTCCTGCCGGTGGCAACGCAGTCAGGTATGGATCCTATCCAGTTTGGCGTGATGCTGATGATGAACTTGGGGCTTGGACTATGTACGCCGCCAGTAGGAACCTGCCTATATGTCGGATGTGTGGTCGGGAAAATCCGTATTGAAAAAGCGGTACGCACGATTTGGCCCTTCTATTTAGCCTTGTTTGTGGCATTGATGCTGGTGACTTATGTCCCCGCTGTCTCGCTGACATTGCCCGGCTTTTTTGAGTAGCTGTGCCATTTATTACCGCTTTTGATAAGGAGTCTGCGCTATGAAGGTGCAATCTGTTCACACACATTTACTGGATTATGCTTTAGATACCCCGTTTGAAAGTGCCTCCATGCAATTTTCCAGACGCCAGCACTGTTTAGTCGAGGTCATATGTGACGATGGCACTGTTGGGTGGGGTGAGTGCCTGGGCCCGGCCAAACTCAACGCGGCTGTCGTGGCTGCTTATGCGCAAAGCCTAATAGGGCAGGACCCGTTACAAACAGAACGGCTCTGGTTAACGCTTTATAACCAGCTGCGTGATCAAGGGCAGCGCGGGCTCACCGTGACAGCGCTTAGCGGTATTGACATCGCTCTTTGGGATATTAAAGGCAAACACTTTGGTGTGCCTATTTCCACCCTGCTGGGCGGCAGAGTGCGGGAGAGTGTAAGCGCTTACGCGACCGGCTCATTCCGGCGTGACGGGGTTGATCGTGTATCGGACGTGGCTGAAGAGGTAGCGGGTTATCGTCGCGAGGGTTTTCACGCGGTGAAGGTGAAAATTGGTTTTGACGTTGAGGAAGACCTGGCGGTGATTGCCGCTGTGCGTGAAGCCATCGGCCCTGATATGAGTTTGATGATTGATGCCAACCATGGCTACGACATGTTGGAGGCTGTGGAGGTGGGTAAACGCGCTGCTCAATGGGGCGTCGACTGGTTCGAAGAGCCGGTGCTACCTGAGCAGCTGTCAGCGTACCGCGCCGTGAAAGCAGGTCAGCCTATCCCGGTAGCTGGCGGCGAAACCTGGCATGGTCGCTACGCGATGCAAGCGCCGCTTGAAACGCGGGCGGTGGACATCGTTCAGCCAGATATCTGTGGTGTTGGCGGTTTTACCGAGATACGCCGCGTAGCCGATATGGCGGATTTGCACGGTGTGCGTCTTATCCCGCACGTGTGGGGTACGGCGGTTTGTATTGCCGCCAGCCTGCAATTTATGGCGGCATTATTACCGAACCCGCCGCGGCGAGAGCCACGCCCACC
>NZ_LYXG01000005.1:0-116586 GCF_001663515.1 Halomonas sp. G11 | reverse complement strand
ACTCAAGCGGCTAATGGGGGATGACCAATGCCGATCCCCGCACGGGCGGGGATGAACCGGATCTCGTTGGTATCTACCCGCCCGCTGTTGGCCGATCCCCGCACGGGCGGGGATGAACCGCGACAGCCTTTCTAAATTCAATATCGAAAAATCCGATCCCCGCACGGGCGGGGATGAACCGCAACTCTATGACCCCAACACCGGAGAAGTGGTCCGATCCCCGCACTAGCCGGATAAAGGTAATGCTTGATCGCGTGAATAGATTCACTCCTCCGGACTCGGCTCCATAGCGCGTTTGTCATCGGGGAGGAGGACGATGTCGCCTTTGTGGAGCTTGCCGTGGCTGTCCAGGCGTTGGCCCTGGGGGCCAATGATTGCTACCACCGGGCCGATGCTGACCGCTTCGTCTTCCTGGTAGCTTTGCACGTCGACTCGAACCGAGCAGCCCTGGTAGCGGGCTGAGAGAATGTCGCCGATATGCGGTCTGGCGTCGTGGTTGGGGTCCTGGGCGTAGTGGTGCGCGACGCTGGCGCTGCCTGGCATATCCCATTCAATGTGCCGATGCATAGAAAACTCCTTCTTCGTGGTGCGTTGCAAGCGACATAGATAAATATCGTTATATTAGCGTAGCTTACTTATTCGCTACTTTCGCCCTGGTTAGGCTGCCCGACATGCTGAAACATGAAGTTAAGCGCCGCGGGCAGGCTGGCCCGCCAGACTTTCCAGGTGTGGCCGCCGGGATAAAGGTCCATATGCACCGAGGTGGGCTGAATCTTTTCCATGGCTTGGCGCAACTGGCGGGCGTGAAACTCGGCGTCATAGACGTCACTGCGCCCTGCGCTGATATACATGGGAACGTGAGGCACATCGCTACGTTCTGCCATGGGGCGAGGCGTCACTTTGATGCGGTAGTCCTCGAGGTGCGCGGTGTAGTTCAACTGCTGCCAGAGCTGGCGGTCGAACTCGCCCTGTTCATCAAGAAAGGCAGGGTGACGGTGGGCCGAGGAGTTGCCGGGCGGAAAAGGTGTATAGCTCGCGGGGCTGAGCGCGGCGACGGCCGCGAAAAGGTCTGGGCGTTCCAGGGCGAAGTTAACCGCGCCAAAACCGCCGGCCGAGAGCCCGCCCACGCCGCGCATCGAGCGCTCGTCGCCCACGCGGTAGTGCTCTTCCACATGAGGCATGAGGTCGTTGAAAAAGGCACTGCGGGCCGCGCCGTTATGGCCGTCGACCCACCAGCTGCGGCTGCCGGGCATGATGAAGACGCTGGGCGGAATGTGCCCGGCGCGAATCAGCCGGTCAGCAGTCTGCTGCAAATTACCCTTGGCCAGCCAGTCGCGTTCGTTACCGAACGAGCCGTGCAATAGGTAAACCACGGGGTAGACCGTATCGCTGTTTTCAGCATAACCACCAGGCAGGTAAACCGTGTAGGGGTAGGGGGCACCAAGCGTCGGTGAATCGAAGTGATGCCGCTCCACGCTGCTGGCGAGAGCGGTTGAAGTGGCCGCCAACAGGCCCGCGAATAAACCGAACAGGCTGATGAACGCGAACCGCCAAAGGGGGCGTTTCCTCATGAGCACCTCATCTGTCGGGAATTATCGTGTTCTGACGGGGTCGGACAGCACACGGAGTGGGATGTTCAAAGCGCTTAGGCGTTAGCGTAGCGCAACACAACGTGGCGGGAGGGTTCATGCAGAAAGTGGAAGAGATCTTTTGGCTTAGAGCGTACGGCTGTATAGCCGTTTTTTTATTCCACTTGATGGATCAGGTTAACAACTACGTCGACAATCTCGTCACCGATTTCATGCGCATTCCCATGGTGTTGGGGACGCCGATTTTCCTGTTTATTTCAGTCTTTGTATTCGCCGTTCGCTACGATAAAGCGGTACCTGATGGGTTTATACGCCAGCGGGTTAAATACGTCATGCTGCCGTATTTCGTGTATGGATTTATCTATTCAACGGCGGAGTGGGCAACCAGGTGGGCAGAAGGCGATCCGGTCAACTTCTGGGCCAATGCGGTTGAGTATTTTGTTTATGCAGGCTGGCACGGTTACTTCCTGATCATTGCTATGCAGTTTTATGTGGGCTATTGGCTGTTTACCCGCTTGCGTCTCTGGCGGGTCAATCCGGTGCCGTGGTTCTGGCTGTCCTGCTTGATCAGCATGGCTTACTGGGGAACGGCGTATTGGCAGGGCGTCGACCCGCCGGGGTATCTGCTCTGGGTGGCGCCGCTGGGCTGGCTGTATCTGTTTTTCCTGGCGTTGGTGCTCGTGCGTTACTACCCGCTGGCGCCTGATGGCGACAAGGCTCAGCGACCGATGTGGATGAAGTACCTGGCTCACCCGGCCTGCCTGGGCCTGTTTGTGCTGGGGCTTTGCGTGGCAACGCTTGCCCACCTGCCGGAGTTCACCTCGAAAGAGGTCTGGGTCATTCCGTTCTTTGTGCTGTTTACCCTTTGCGCGACGCGTCAACTGAAAGGCTATACCGCGCCGAATTGGGTCCGCCAGATCAATGTGTATTCGTTTGGTATCTATCTGGCGCATCCGATGTTTTTCATCGCCACCGATCTGCTCATCGCACCGTTATCGCTGCCCATCGTGGTGTACGCCGTGATTCTTGCGTTGGTGAGCATGACCGGCTGCATCGTGCTAAGCAAAGTGGTCAATACGTCCCGAATCGGGTCGATGATGTTTGGCAAGCAATTGAATGTGGCAGTGCGCTAGGCGGCCCCTGGGGAGGCGGTGTCGTTGCTGGTCAGAGTGTGGATGCGGGTCGGGCAGGCGTGCAGTCGCTGGAGGAAATCGTGTAGAGCGCTGCGGTCGAGGTCGGGGTCGAATCCCCCCAGGCGCTCTAACCAGGTTCGTCGGACCGCTATGTAGGGCGGCGATTGTAGCGCCGTGGCCAAAAAGCGTTGTAACAGCCGTGCGGGCAGGGTGGGCTCACTGGAGCCGAGTACGACGGCATCCACGGCGTAGCTATCCAGCATGGGGAGCATCGCCGCCCATAGGGTGACCGGCAAGGCCGTGGCGTGCAGGGCAAATACCAGCCATTCGGCCTGGCTGGCGGCCGCCGCATGGTTAAGACGTGCCCCGAGCGCGGTACCTGGCAGGGTGGCGCATTGTGCGTCGAAGCGTTGCGCTATCTGCGTTAGCCGGGGGTCGTCATTCTGGCTGGTCACCTTGAGCGTGCAAATGGTGTGGATGTCGGCAGTGGCTTGGTAAATGGTGTAAAGGTGGCGAGGCAATTGGGCACCCGTTACGCAGGTGTCAACAATAAAGCAGACCGACTTCATGGGGTGCCCTCCGGCCTATGTACGTAGTTTTTTGCTTATTGTAACTAATTGTGTTGAAAAGTTTAATATAGTATCTACTGCTTGGCGCGCAAGCAAATTATGCGAGGGGGCCAGGCTTTATTGTTGTTCGCACCAAGATTGTGCAAAAAGCCGTGTTTTTGTTCTTTATTGGTGCATAGAGAAGCCTTGTTGGGCCGTGTATTGGCAGTCACGCGTGAAATGCAACATGAAGTGGCACAAAACTGATTTTAAAAAGTATTTAAAAACAAAAAGTTGCTATTTATTTATGCCATATTGGTGCAGAAGTGGCACGCAATCTGCATTACCCACGACAGCGGCTATGTAGGTCATAGGCAACTCGCCTTGCGGCGTGCTACAACATTAGCCGGTTTCTATCGCTAGACGTTCTGTTGATTGCAACGGACAAACGTTGAGTGAATAAGCAAGGCAGGCGTGCCATGATGCACGCGACATGTCGAACAACATTTACTGGTAGCTTACTGTCATTAGCTTTAAGCCACGCTCATACCGGAGGACACTATGTCAGCCAAGACTCTCGCGCTAATCGAAGAGCATGATGTTAAGTGGGTAGACCTGCGTTTCACCGACACCCGCGGTAAAGAGCAGCACGTGACCGTGCCCGCCCGCGATGTCGACGAAGAGTTTTTCGAAAACGGTCAGATGTTCGATGGTTCGTCCATCAACGGCTGGAAGGGCATCAACGAATCCGACATGATTCTGCGTCCGGAAGACGGTACTGCCTATCTTGACCCCTTCACCGAAGATGCCACCCTGGTGCTCCGCTGCGACATCATCGAGCCGGCCACCATGCAGGGCTATGACCGTGACCCACGCTCCATTGCCAAGCGCGCTGAGGCGTACCTGCAGTCAACCGGTCTGGGTGACACGGCTTTCTTCGGCCCTGAGCCCGAATTCTTCATCTTTGACGAAGTCCACTGGAAATCCGACATCCAGGGCGCCATGTACAAGATCACCTCTGAAGAAGGTGCATGGGCCACGGACAGCCAGGTAGAAGGCGGCAACCTGGGTCACCGCCCGCGTGTCAAGGGCGGTTACTTCCCGGTTCCGCCGGTCGACAGCTTCCACGATATCCGCGGTGCCATGTGTAACACCCTGGAAGCGATCGGTCAGTCGGTAGAAGTTCACCACCACGAGGTGTCCAACGCCGGTCAGAACGAAATCGGCGTGAAATTCAACACGCTGGTGAAGAAAGCCGACGAAGTCCAGGAAATGAAGTACGTTATCCACAACGTAGCGCATGCCTATGGCAAAACGGCCACCTTCATGCCGAAGCCGCTGGTAGGCGATAACGGCTCGGGCATGCACGTTCACCAGTCGTTCTGGAAAGACGGTGCCAACCAGTTCGCGGGTGATGAGTACGCGGGTCTTTCTGAAATGGCGCTGTACTACATTGGCGGCATTATCAAGCACGCCCGTGCCCTGAATGCCTTTACCAACGCCTCGACCAACTCGTACAAGCGTCTGGTACCTGGTTTCGAGGCCCCGGTCATGCTGGCCTACAGTGCCCGTAACCGTTCGGCGTCCATCCGTATCCCGTATACCGCCAGCCCGAAAGGCAAGCGTGTTGAAACCCGCTTCCCTGACCCGACGGCCAACCCGTACCTGGCCTTTGCGGCCATGCTGATGGCCGGTATCGACGGCATCAAGAACAAGATCCATCCTGGCGATGCCATGGACAAGAACCTGTACGACCTGCCGCCGGAAGAAGGCAAGGCCGTGCCGACCGTGGCGAGCAGCCTGGATCAGGCGCTGGAAGCGCTGGACACCGACCGTGCCTTCCTCACCGAAGGCGGCGTGTTCACCGACGAAATGATCGATGCCTACATCGAGCTCAAGATGGAAGACGTGGAGCGTATTCGCATGACCACGCACCCGGTCGAGTTTGATATGTACTATAGCTGCTAAGAACAGCTGCTAATCTCACCTATGTGGTGCAGATAAGCCTAAACCCCGCCACGGCGGGGTTTTTTTGTTAAGGGGGGCATATGTCGCGTAAGGCGTTAGTGGCGCAGGCAAAAGGCTGGGGCATGGGCCTGGTGCTGGTCGCATGGGGGGATATCACGGTTGCATCGTCCACCGTCTATCGAGTGGTCGATGAACACGGCAATGTCACCTTTTCCGACACCCCGAGCGAAGGCGGCGAAGCGCTTGAGCTGGCGCCGCTGCCGGGGCTGCCAAGCGAGTACGCGAAGGCGCCCGAGGCACCGCCTGCGGCCCCTGGCCAGCCCTTCATGCCTTACGACCGCTTCCAGATTCGCTCGCCAAGCGCTGGTGCCGAGGTGGGGGCCGCCACGCCGGTCATGCTCAGTATTGTGCCGCGGTTACGCGATGATCATCGGGTGCAGCTGCGGGTGAATGGCGAACTCAGCCAGTCGGCGCTGCACAGCGATGTGTTCTGGCTGGCGAACTTGCCCGCCGGTCGGCATCGGCTTCAGGCTGAGTTGTTGGATAGCCAGGGGCGGCGGCAGCACCGCACAACCGCGGTGACGATTGTGGTGGCAGAATAGCGCTAATGCGCCATTATGGTGCATGCGATGGCTGGAAGCGTCGATGGTCTGCGCTAAAACGGCTCGCCATGCACCGCCACACGGCGCAAGTGACGTGCAAATCAGCGCGCTGGCGCATTTGGCGCGCTTTTTGCAGTTCTCTCTACATCTTTCCAGCGGAAGGTTGACCCAAGATAATGGACGAGGCGACTTTGCAAGACACCACCATGCACCAGCGTTTACTTGAACACCTCACCACGGCGGTGCTGCTGCTGGACGGCCGCCTCAATGTGCGCTGGATGAACCCTGCCGCCGAGGCGTTGTTTGCCGTGAGTCTGAGCCGAGTAAAGGGGATGAGCCTTGACGGAATGCTGGGCGGTGATGAAAGCATCGACGAAGTGCTGGCCAAGGCACGCGACGCCTTTCATCCCTTTACCCAACGCGAGGCGCGCATTACGCCGCTGAACAGCGATCCGCTCACCGTCGACTATACAGTGACACCGCTCTCTGACATGGAGCTGCTGCTGGAAGTGGAGCCCCGCGACCGGCTGATGCAGATTTCCCGCGAGGAAGCGCTCACCACCCGCCAGGAAACCATCAAGGTACTGGCCCGTGGCCTTGCTCACGAAGTCAAAAACCCGCTGGGCGGTATCCGCGGCGCGGCGCAGTTGCTGGAGCGCGACCTGGATAACCCGGCGTTGCGTGAATTTACCCATATCATCGTCCAGGAAGTGGACCGGCTACGGGACATGGTGGATTCCATGCTGGGGCCCAACTACATCGTCAAGCACGAGCCGGTCAATATTCACAAGGTGCTCGAACGCGTGCGTTCATTGCTGATCGCCGAGCACCCCTGGGTGGATATTCAGCGCGATTACGATCCCAGCCTGCCGGAGCTGTTCGGCGATGAAGCACAGATGATCCAGGCGGTACTGAACGTGGCCCGTAATGCGGTTCAGGCCATGGGCGATGCCGAGACGCCGACGCCGACCCTGGTACTGCGCACGCGCGCGCGCCGCCAGTTTACGCTGGGGGCCGAGCGTCATCGTCTGGTCAGCGAGGTGGGCATTATCGACAACGGTCCGGGCATTCCCGGCACCCTGCAGGAAACCCTGTTTTACCCGATGGTCTCGGGCCGTGCCGAAGGCAGCGGACTGGGACTGTCGATCGCCCAATCAATTTTGCACCAACATCAAGGGCTGATCGAATGCGACTCACGCCCGGGGCGCACCGAATTTCGTTTATTGATTCCCTTGGTTATTAATGTCACCGGAGAAGCGTCATGACAGAGCCTGCCCGTAATGATGTTGCGCGGGTCGTCATTGTTGACGATGACCGTGCGATTCGCTGGGTACTTGAACGTGCGCTGGCGCAACCCGACCTCGAGGTTGAATGTATCGAGCGTGCCGACACGGCCCTTTCCCGCTTGCTTGAGAGTCCGCCGGATGTCCTGGTTACCGATATTCGCATGCCGGGGATCGATGGGCTGGACCTGATGGCCCGGGTACGCGAGGCCCACCCCGACTTGCCGGTCATCGTGATGACCGCGCACTCGGACCTGGACAGTGCAGTGGCGTCCTATCAGGGCGGTGCCTTCGAGTATCTGCCCAAGCCGTTTGACGTTGATGAGGCGCTGGCGCTGGTACGTCGTGCCATTGCCCATGCTCGCGAACGCCAGCGCCCGGTCACGGTACCGGAGGGGCTCAACGCTGAAATTATCGGTGAAGCCCCTGCCATGCAGGAAGTATTCCGGGCGATCGGACGGCTATCCCACTCGCACATCACCGTGCTGATCAACGGTGAGTCGGGGACCGGTAAAGAACGTGTTGCCGAGGCGCTGCATCAGCACAGCCCGCGCCAGGGCAAGCCGTTCATCGCGCTGAACATGGCGGCGATTCCCCGGGACTTGATCGAGTCCGAGCTGTTCGGCCATGAGAAAGGGGCCTTTACCGGTGCAACCTCGCAGCGTCAGGGGCGCTTTGAACAGGCCAATGGCGGTACGCTGTTTCTGGATGAAATTGGCGACATGCCAGCGGAAACCCAGACGCGCCTGCTGCGCGTACTGGCCGACGGCGAGTTCTACCGCGTGGGGGGGCATACCCCGACCAAGGTCGACGTGCGGATTATCGCGGCCACCCACCAGAACCTTGAATCCCTGGTCGACGACGGGCGCTTCCGGGAAGACTTGTTTCACCGCCTGAACGTCATTCGCATCCACTTGCCGAAGCTGGCCGAGCGGCGTGAGGATATCCCCAGGCTGACGAGTCATTTTCTGGCCGAAGCGGCCAAAGAGTTGTCCACGGATGTGAAGGTGCTGACCCCCGAAGCGGAAGCGCATCTGACCCGCCTGCCCTGGCCGGGTAATGTTCGCCAGTTGGAAAACATCTGCCGCTGGCTGACGGTGATGGCCTCGGGGCGAGAAGTGCTGGTGGAGGATTTGCCAGCAGAGCTGCGCTCACCCAGCGCCTCGGAGTCCAGCGCCCACGGCGATTGGCGCAGCGCTTTTCGCGACTGGGCAGATCACGCCTTGGCGGAAGGCCATACCCATCTGCTGGAAGAGGCGGTGCCGGACTTTGAGCGCATCTTGATAGAAACCGCACTCAAGCATACCGGCGGACGTAAGGGCGAGGCGGCAGAGCTGTTGGGTTGGGGGCGCAATACGCTGACCCGCAAACTGAAGACGCTGTTACCCGCGCTGGCGGACGAATAGCTGAAACGACCACCAGGGTTTGCTACTGGTCTGCTTTTTTAAGGCGCTCTATTTCAGCGAGCAGCGCATCGGCTTCTTCCGTCAAGGTGGCGTTCGCTCGCATGTCACCGTTGCGGGAAGCTTCCATGGCGGCTTGCAGCTTGCGTTCGTAGTCTTGCTGTAGCTTCTTTTTAGGGTCGCGCTTGAAAAGGCCAAACATGGACGCTCTCCTTCTGTGTGTACATTGTTTGTACACCTTTGGGGAGTGTTTGTCTAATGCTGCGAGACCTTTAACGGCGTGAACAGGCGATCGAGCGGGCGTGCAATACGGCGCTGCATCGCATCAGGAAGGCGTCGAAGTCGCTGAGCAGGGTATCAAGGCTTTCGTGGAGGCGATGATCGTCATCCAGCATGCGCAGTGACAGCTGCTGACGTTCGGCCCAGTCAATGACAGGGCGAGGTGGGATCACATCATCCTGCCAGCCGTGAATGACGTGAGTGCAGCTGGCTTGGAGCGTGGGGGCGGTTTCCGGATAATGCGGAAGCCCGATGGCCGGGGCCAATAAAAAGCAGCCCAACACGGGCTGCTGCGAACTGACCGCTGCGCTCAGCCAGCCGCCCAGGCTTGAACCGGCAAAAACGCAGCGTTCAGGGTCATCTCCCCGGGTCTCCAGCGTCGCCAGCAGGTGCTGAAGGCGCTGTTGCGGGTCGGGCTGGTCACGGTAATCCATCACCACGGCCTCACAGTCGTCGAGCTTTTCGGCAATGCCTTTCAGCGCCTGCATTTTCAGCGCCCCGGGGCCGCTTTCCAGGCCGTGTGACAGGTAGACCGTTAGCATAACCGTGTTAACTCGCTGATTGCTGGATGGCTTCTCCACCCTGCTCGATGTCTTCACCCGCACCGCGGATGGTGTTGCAGCCGCTCACGAGGAGCAGGACAGTGGTGCATAGAATGGCAATGGCCGTGACGCGTTTCATGGAAGCCTCCTTACTCAGGTAGATCGTGATATCAGCTAGATTAGCAAAGGTTTGCCGTTTAGCCACACCGCCAGTATGTACCTCTTTTGTCATATCACCATGCTGTTTTGTCGCATGTGCCATTACGCTACATGTTTTCTGTGCCATCGGCGCGATGAGTGGCCCATGTCGCCATAAGTTAAGTGCATGATTTAAATAAATTTTGTATTTTTTAAAGCCTGGTTGGCCTGATGTCTGCTCCATTAGCATTACATGCGAAATGTCATGGATGCTTTTTTATTCGCATGGATAAACCTCACTGTTATCAACGTCAAGGCAGTTGGTCAGTGGTGTTAAACAGGAAATTGGAAAGTTGTATTGGAAAGTCGTATTGGAAAGCTGTTACGCAGGAAGGTTGCTCTCGTGTTGGAAGGTAATAGGAAGGTAGTCATCAGCTAGAAGGTAATGGGTAGGAAGGTACAGCAGTCGAAACGTCAGTAGTTGAAAGGTAAAGCGGGTCAGGGGAGTGTCGCAGCAGTAAAAGGAAGGCAGGAAGCCAATTGATAATGGATGGAACATTCAAAGGAATGGGCACTCCCCGCTTTAGCGTAAGGATGCGCTAAACATCAGCGTCATGGAATGGCGACGATGCGAAATTACCACCTTGTTCCGGCGAGGTGGTTTTTTTGCGTCTGGACGATCACCCATCGCTTGACTGGCTAGCCCATCAGGTAAAGGCTGAGCAGCGCAAAGCCATAGCCCATGGCACCCCCGGCGATAACATCGCTTGTGTAGTGCAGCCCCAGGCCAACCCGGGAGATCGCAATCAGCATCGCCAAGGGGATGACCACAGGCAATAACCAAGGGGTGTGAGCGGCGACCAAGACGCTGAACATCACGGCGTGCATGGTATGTCCGCTGGGGAAGCTATAGCGATCCCGGGCCGGTGCGTTGCACTGAATACCGTTGCGATAAGTAATATACGGCCGCTCACGGCACAGGCGGGTTTTCACCAACCGGTAAATGGCGATGGCGATGATGGCAATCAGGGTGTACTGCAGCATTCGCCAGGCACCGTCAGGCTGAAGCCAGGGTTGCGCCAGGATCAGCAGCACCCAGACCGGCCAATCACCCAACCGGCTGGCGGCCTGGAGGGTCAGTCGCCAGGGCCGGTAGAGCGACAGGCGCGACACGCGTTGGCAAAACTGCCATTCCAGCAAATCAAGACGATCGAATACGACGAGGGGACGGGGTCGCATGATAAGCCTCCTGGGCCTTTAGAAGATAATCAAGAAACTGCCGGGCAATGCCCGCCCAGCTCTGCTCGAGGGCTTTCAGCCGGGCGAGCCGACTGTACTTGGCATAGTCTGCCGGGTGTTGGCATAGCGTCACCGCCGCCTGACAAAAGGCCGCAGCGTCGTTGATGGGGACGGTAATGCCGTTGTAGCCGCTCTGGATCAGCTCGGCGCTGGCCGCGTGCCGATAGGCGACCACGGCGAGCCCGCTGGCCATGGCCTCACTGACCACGTTGCCCCAGGTTTCGGAAAGCGAGGGGAAGATGAACAGGTCGGCGCTTGCGTAATGCCGGGCAAGCGCGTCGGGATCAATAAAACCGGTAAAATGCACATCCGGAAGCGCGCTTTCAAGCTGCGCCTTTGCAGGGCCATCGCCCACGATTACGTGGGCCATGTCGGGGCGGACGTTGCGCATGGCGTGATAGGTTTCCTGTAGCAACGCGAGGTTTTTCTCGGCGGCGAGCCGCCCGACATAAAGCGCCACTGGCTGATGGTCGCTCACCCCCCAGGCACGGCGTAATTCAGGGTCGCGATGGGCGGGTGAAAAACGCTCACCATCGATGCCGCGTGACATCACCGCGACGTCGTTGATGCCTTGCTGGCGAAGTTGACTGGCCTGAAGTTGGGTAGGCACCAGAGTTAAGCCGCAACCGTTATGGAAATAGCGCAAATAGCGGCGGGTGGCCGAGGCGAGCCAGGGAACGCCGTAATCGCCACAGTAGTGGTCGAAATTGGTGTGCCAGCCTGCCACCAGCGGAATGCCCATCTGGCGTGCCGCCAGGCGTGCCGACCAACCCAGCGGGCCTTGGGTGGCCAGGTAAATCACATCGGGGCGCTGGGCTTTCCAGAACTTGCGCAAGGTCGCGGGGCGGCAAAAGCCCACCTGTACGTCGCGGTAGCCCGGGATGGCAAAGCGCGGTACCTGCAGTTCGGCCAGTGCCTGAGGTGCCTTGGCGGCAAGCGGGGGCTTTGGCCGAATCACATCAATACGCACCTGATGGCGGTCAAGCTCGCGGCTAAGCCGACTCAAGGTGTGCGCGACACCATTGATTTCCGGTGCCCATGTTTCACTGACAATGCAAAGCCGCATGTGCGATCCGCCCTCTTGTCCATTTATGCAGAGTGTGGGCGGCAGGCATGACATGACTAAGACAGACAGGTGAACAAGCGATGACAGCAAGGCACCTGTCAGCGTTTAAAGAAGGCCAGCCTAAGGGTTGTGCAAGGATGTACCATGTCGCCGTGAGTCGTGTTCCATCAATGGGAGTTACAGATGAAATCAACGGTGTTAATCACGGGGGCCAACCGGGGTGTCGGGCTGGCGCTGGCAGAGCATTATGCTGATGAAGGCTATCGCGTTATCGGTGTTTGCCGTCAGTCATCCGACGCGCTGGACCGCGTGGCCGATCAGGTGATTGAGTCGACGGATGTCACTCAGCCTGAAGATGTTGCCCGCCTTGCCAAGACCCTGAAAGGCCAGACGTTGGACTTGCTTATCAACAATGCCGGATTGCTGCGCGATGAATCCCTGGGCAGCCTTGATTTCGACAGTATTCGCGAGCAGATGGAAATCAATGCCTATGCGCCGCTAAGGGTGGCGGAGGCGCTGCTGCCCAATCTCGGCAAAGGCAGCAAGATCGCCAACATCACCAGCCGCATGGGATCCATCGCGGATAATGACTCGGGCGGCCGCTATGGGTACCGTGCGTCCAAGGCGGCGCTCAATGCCTTTGGCAAATCCCTGGCGATGGATTTAAAACCACGCGGCATCGCCGTGGCCCAACTGCATCCTGGTTATGTGCAAACGCGCATGGTCAATTTTGGTGGATTTATCAGCCCGCAGGATGCCGCGCTTGGCATTGCCGCGCGGATTGAGGAATTGACCCTCGACACCAGCGGCGGATTTTGGCACAGCAACGGCGAGTCACTCCCCTGGTGATGACGTGCGCTGCCCCGTGGCGCTGTTGAAAGGATGCAGCGCGTCGCGGGGCACGTAGAACCGCAGCGTTTCGCCCTCGGCCACCGGCGGCTGGCCGGAGACGCGGATAACCATGGGCTGGTCGCTGTTGGCGAGGTTCACATATAGGTGGCTTTCGGCCCCCGCGGCTTCAAACAGCGCCAGCGTTGAGTCGACAATTAGGTGAGGCGCGGCAGGCGGGGCTAAGTGCATATCATCCGGGCGAATGCCGACGACATCGGTGCCGTCGGGCAGGTTATCCAGCAGGCCATTGGCGCCTTGTTCGTTCAAGTAATCCACCGGCAGCATGTTCATGGCGGGGGAGCCGATAAACCCGGCCACAAACATGCTGGCGGGGCGGGCGTAGATATCCATGGGTGTGCCCACTTGCTCAATCTGCCCGGCGTTAAGAACCACTAAACGGTCACCCAGTGTCATGGCTTCCAGCTGGTCGTGGGTCACATACAGGCTGGTAGTCTTCAGGCGCCGCTGCAGCTGTTTGATCTCCACGCGCATCTGCACGCGCAGTTTGGCATCCAGGTTGGAAAGTGGCTCATCGAATAGAAAGGCTGCCGGGTCGCGCACCAACGCACGGCCCATGGCGACGCGCTGGCGCTGACCACCAGAGAGCTTGCGCGGTTTGCGCTCCAGAAACTCTTCGATCTCGAGCATTTTGGCGGCAATTCGCACGCGCTTTTCAATGTCTTCTTTGTTAAACCCGCGGTTCTTGAGGCCGTAAGCAAGGTTGTTGTACACCGTCATGTGCGGGTAGAGCGCATAGTTCTGGAACACCATGGCGATATCACGCTCGGCGGGTTCTAGCTTATTGACCACCCGGTCACCGATTTTGAGCGTGCCTTCGGTAATGGTTTCAAGCCCCGCCACCATGCGCAGTAGGGTAGATTTGCCGCAGCCGGAAGGCCCCACCAGAACCACAAACTCGCCATCTTCAATCTGTAAGTCGATGCCTTTGACGGCCTGAACATCGCCGCTATAGGTTTTCTTTAGCCCTTCCAAGGTAATGCTGGCCATCTTATTTCTCCGTCTCGGTCAGGCCTTTCACAAATAGGCGTTGCATAAACAGAATCACTAATACAGGCGGCAGCGCTGCCATGACCACCGCGGCCATCACTAATTGCCACTGTGGGTTCTCTTCAGAAGTCATGCGCTGAATGCTCATCACGATGGTGTAATAATCAGGGTCGGTGGTGATAATTAGCGGCCAGAGGTACTGGTTCCAGCCATAGATAAACATGATCACAAACAGCGCGGCGATATTGGTCACCGAGAGCGGCATCAAGATGTCTTTAAAAAACTTCAGCGGCCCGGCGCCGTCGACCCGGGCAGCTTCGAGCATCTCTTCGGGAATGGTCATAAAGAACTGGCGGAACAGGAAGGTTGCGGTGGCCGAGGCAATCAGCGGAATCGACAGCCCGGCAAAACTATTGAGCATATTGAGATCCGCCGCTACCTGAAAAGTAGGGATAATGCGAACTTCCACCGGCAGCATCAACGTGACGAAGATCACCCAGAAAAAGAACATCCTAAAACGGAAACGGAAGTAGACGATGGCAAAGGCGGAAAGCAGCGAGATAGACAGCTTACCCACGGTGATCGCCATGGCCATGATAAAGCTGTTCCATAGCATTAAGGCGGCGGGCGGTGCACCGGCATTAGAGACGCCCGACTGCCACATGCGCGTGTAGTTTTCGATCCCGTGGCCACCGGGCAGCAGTGGCAGCGTACCCTGCAGCAAACCCGATAGGGAATGGGTAGAGGCGATGATCGCGACATACACCGGAAAAACCACCAGCGCGACACCAGAGATCAAAACAATATGGGCTATCAGGTTAGCCCAAGGGCGGTTTTCAACCATTAACGTTCTCCCAAAGGCTAGGGCCTAGTAGTTGACTCGGCGCTCAATAAAGCGGAACTGGATCATCGTTAAGGCCACCACGATCACCATCAGAATCACCGACTGAGCTGCCGAGGAACCGAGGTTGAGGCCCACAAAACCATCGGCGTAGACCTTGTACACTAAAATATTGGTCGCCTGAGCTGGGCCGCCTGCGGTGGTGGCGTGGATGATCGCGAAGGTGTCGAACATGGCATACACCACATTAACCACCAGCAAGAAGAAAGTGGTCGGCGTGAGCAGCGGGAAAATAATCGTCCAGAAGCGCTTAGTCGGGCTGGCGCCGTCAATGGAGGCGGCTTCAATCAGCGATTGCGGGATTGACTGTAAGCCCGCCAGGAAAAACAAAAAGTTATAGGATATCTGCTTCCAGGCGGCGGCAAAAATCACCAGCAGCATGGCGTCACTGCCCGAGTTACGGTGATTCCACTGGTAACCCACCATTTCCAGCATATAGGGCACAATGCCGATAGAGGGGTTGAAGATAAACCACCACAACACGCCCGCAAGCGCGGGGGCGATGGCGTAGGGCCACACCAGCAGCGTGGTATAGGTGCTGCGGGAGCGAATCATCCGGTTGACGGTGCTGGCCAATAAAAGTGCCACCGTCATTGATAGCAGTGTGGTACCGACTGCGAATACTACCGTGACCGACAGAGAGTTGAGATAGCTACCATCGCGGAACAGGCGAACAAAGTTTTCGAAGCCCACAAAAGTCGTTTTAAGGCCAAAGGCATCTTCGCGCAACAGCGACTGATACAGCGCCTGGCCCGCAGGCCAGATAAAGAAAATCAGCGTCACAATCACCTGTGGCGCTAGCAGCGCGTAAGGCAAAAAGCGATCAGGGTAGGTCATGCGTTTGGTTTGCATGGGCAGCTCTGCAATGGGTTAGCAAATATGAGCATCAACAAACGAAATCGCCGCCCACCTTAGGGTGAGCGGCGAAGTCAGTGCTTATTTACTGGTTGGCAGCTTCAAAGTCACGGAGCAGATCATTGCCGCGTGCTACGGCGTCGTCCGCCGCTTCCTGGCCGGATTTATCGCCGGTCATCACCGCTTCCATCTCTTCGGAGATGATGTCGCGTATCTGCACGAAATTGCCAAAGCGCAGGCCTTTGGAGTTTTCGGTTGGCTCGTTGAGAGTCATCTGCTCAAGCGAAATATCTGCCCCCGGGTTCTCTTCGTAATAGCCCTGCTCTTTGCTCAGATCCCAGGCGGCCTGCGTGATGGGTAGGTAGCCGGTTTGCTGGTGCCACTCGGCCTGTACTTCGGGTTGGGAAAGGTACTCGAAGAAGGCCGCAACGGCTGCGTACTCTTCTTCACTATGGCCTTGCAGTGCCCAAAGCGTCGCGCCACCGATAATCGAGTTCTGCGGTGCGCCTTCTACGTCGTCGTAGTAGGGCTGCATGCCAAAGCCAACTTCAAATTCTGAGTTGGCGGCGACATCCGCTCGTGAAGCAGAAGAGCCGAAGAAAATCGCGCAGTCCTGGGAGTAGAAAAGCGGCTCTGAGTCGGGGCCGGAGCCGGGGCCGCCCCATTTAAAGACCCCCTCTTCCTGCCAGTCATGGAGGTTGTCCCAATGGCGGGCGACCAGCTCATTGTTGAAGGTAAGCTCGGTTTCCATACCGCCAAAGCCGTTTTCCAGCGTACCTAGCGGCACGTTATGCCAAGCGGAGAAGTTTTCCAGCATTACCCAGCTAGGCCAGGAGGTGGTAAAGCCACAGCTGGCCGCACCAGCGTCGACGATTTGGCGTGAAAAATCGGCCACTTCTGCCCATGTCTGTGGCGGCTGCTCGGGATCCAGACCCGCTTCTTCAAACATGTCGCGGTTGTAGTACATGATCGGCGTGGACGAGTTGAAAGGGAACGACAGCATGTTGCCGTTGGTGTCGGTGTAATAACCCACCACGGCGGGCAGGAAGGCATCGTTATCGAAAGCACGGCCGTGCGCTTCCATCAGTTCATGCACTGGATAGATGGCGCCTTCGGCGTTCATCATGGTGCCGGTGCCGACTTCAAACACCTGCAGGATATGCGGCTGCTCGTTGGCACGGAAGGCGGCGATCGCGCCCGTCATTGTTTCGGTATAGGTGCCGCGATAGCTGGGGGTCACATGGTAATCATCCTGGGACTCGTTAAAGTCCTGGGTCATGTCTTCAAGAATTTCGCCCAACTGCCCGCCCATGGCGTGCCACCAGCTAATCTCTGTTGCCGCCTGAGCAGACAGGCTCAGGCTGGCCGTTGCCACCCCTACGGCAAGCGCGTGCAGTGTAAAACGAGACATAAAGAAGCTCCTTGTGGGCCTGAAATGGATCAGGCAGTGCCCTGCGTTTGTTAAGGTTTTTTTGATGTATAGACTGTAGGAAGTGCAGATGACGTTTAGGTGAATGCCTGATGAACTCCCTATGACAACTTGCCCATGTAGGCGCCTACGTGGCGGGGTGATAGGCTTGCGGGCAAGACAGCCAACGACAGGAAGGGCAATAATGAGCGATGCGGAGCGACTGTTAGCAAGGTTGGTGGCGTTTGATACCACCTCGAGCGAATCCAACCTGGCGCTGGTCCGCTATGTGGAAGACTACCTGGCTTCCCATGGTGTTGACGCCGAGCGGGTAATGAGCCCGTGTGGCAATAAAGCCAACCTGATTGCCCGTATCGGCCCTGAGGCGCCGGGCGGTGTCATGCTTTCCGGGCATACCGATGTGGTGCCGGTGGCGGGTCAGCCCTGGTCGAGTGACCCTTTCACCCTGCGCGATGGCGGTGATGGTCGGTTATACGGTCGCGGCACCTGCGACATGAAAGGCTTTCTGGCCTGCGCCCTGGCTAAAGTGCCCGAGTGGGTGAACGCCCCCCTCAAGCAACCTGTTTACCTGGGGTTTTCCTACGATGAAGAAATCGGCTGTGTGGGCGCACCAAGCCTCATTAAGCGCTTTTACGAGCACTACTCCACCACCGCCCATGTGATTGTCGGCGAGCCCACCAGCATGCAGCCGGTGGTAGCGCAGAAAGGCGCAACTAACCTGCGCACCACGGTAGTGGGGCGAGAGGCTCACAGCAGCCAGGTCAACCAGGGCACCTCGGCGATTCACGTCGCGGCAAGACTGGTGACCTTTATTGAGGACACCATGACGGCCTTGGTCGAAGAGGGCCGTGTCGATGAGGCCTTCAACGTGCCCCATACCAGCCTGCACGTCGGCAAAATAAAGGGCGGCACGGCGATCAATATCATGGCGCGGGAGTGCCAGTTTGAGTGGGAGATTCGTCACTTGCCCACGGAGACCTTCGACGACATATACGCGCGTTTTGAAACGTTCTGCGCGGAGCTCAGTGCTGAACTGCAGGCCAAAGGCAAGCAGGTTGAGATCACCACCGAAGCGTTGAATGTGACAGTGCCGGGACTTGCGGATCGTGATAACGACCGCGTCATACGCCTGGCGAAAGATCATTTGCCAGCAGGGTGCTGCGACCACGCGGTGGCCTATGCGACCGAGGCCGGGCAGTTTCAGGGGCAGGGGTTACAGACGATTATTCTGGGGCCAGGCAGCATTGCCCAGGCGCATCAACCCGATGAATACGTTGAGCGCAGCCAGTTGGAGGCGTGTACAGCGTTTTTGGACAACATGACAAAGGCGTTGCAAAGCGACGCAACGTCATGAGTAAAACTGGCGGGTGTCCCACCCGGTGTAGGGTGGGACAGTTACTACCGTATCAATGCTGATGATCTTCTACATATAGCTCAGCCTTGGCATGGCGCATCACATCTTCACAGGCTTGCTGTTGTGCCAATTGAGAAAGCAAACGCTGGGTTACCTCAAAGCCTTTACCCAGGCAGGTATCGACTTCGTGTTGGCTAACGGTCGGCGTTACGCGATAGTCAATCTTTACCGTACGTCCGCCGCCCTCCAACCGATCCGCAACCCCTCTGAGACGCCACGCGATTCTCTCTTTCCAGCCAGCTGATTCTTCCGCGCCTTCGTTTACGCTAAACGTGCACTGCCACTCGGGTTTGTAAACCTTCATAGGGAGAACCTCCTGCAATTTGGAAAGAATGATCGATCGTGATTCGTACTCCGTCAGTCTGATGATATTGCGCTACTACTATACCTAACTTGTCGCCTATCCCCTAAACAAAACGCATATCGCCTTTCGCATGATGACCACAAGGGGCGTTGATGAAGTACACTTAACCTTACGCTCCGTTCATCATTAGGCTATTTCCGTTACTTTGCTGGGCTGTTCGGCTAACCGTTGAAGATGCGCGCCTCACGCAAGTCGCCGAGCTGCCGATATAGCGTAATGACCGTCAGGAAAGTGAGTTGATCCATGCCCGGCAGGTAGCAGAAAACGCGTTTGAGGAAAGGCATCAGGCGTTGACGCAGGCAATACAGCGGTTAAGTAACGTAGGCAAACATAACAACTAGCAGGATGGGGAAACGCGATGGGGTTGCCTGGAACAATAACGTTAAACCGCTGGTGGCTAGGCTGCTGTCTGTGGGGTTGGCTGAGCATTGCCTGCGCTGATGATAGCTTTCCTGCCTCGGATATTACCCTGGTAGTGCCTTTTGGAACGGGAGGCGCCACCAATGTGCTGTTTCGCGATATCGCGGAGTACGCTCAAGACTATCTGGATACGACCATTGTGACGGTCAACATGGCGGGGAGCGGCGCAACCCGCGGCTCTCAGTTCGTCAAAAACGCCCCGCCTGATGGGCATACCCTCCTGGGTAGCCACCAAACCATCGATTTATCCTATTTTGCTGGTCTCGCCGCTTATTCTCATCACGCTTTCTCGCCGATTGCCTTGCTCACCCGAACGGTGAATATTCCCGCGACCTATGCTGGGCACGATGCCAAGCGGGCCAGTGATATTGCCACGCTGGTCAAAGAGCAACCGGGGGAGCTCAGATTTGGGATGATCCCGAGCTCCACCGACCACTTTTTCTGGGTGCATTTTTTCCGTCAGGCCAATATCCCGCTCGATACCATTGAGCTTGTTCACTATCCCGATACCGGCTCTCAGGTCGAGGCTCTGCTTGCACAAGAGATCGATTTTTCAATGCTCAACTTGCCTTCTGCGGGACGCTTGTTTGCAGCCGGGGCGTTAACCCCGCTCGGCGTTGCGGGGGAACAGCGGCTGACTGGCCTGCCGACAGTGCCTACCCTGAAAGAGCAAGGCATCGACCTTGTTAATACCACCAATCGCGGTCTCTTTGCGCCGCCCGGAACGCCGGTCACGGTCCTTTCGACGCTGGCTGAGGCTTTTGGCCAAGCCGTCCAGAACCCTGAACTGGCCAGTCGGATCGAGAAGGCACATGGTTCGCTGGTGGATTATCGCCCCCTGGACGACTACGCCCTATATCTTGACGATCAGTACACCGTGCTCCAATCGTTGACCGAGGAAATAGCCTTCTCACGTTAGCCAATGTGAAGTGAGACACCCATAGGAGAAACTGCCCTCGTGCCGATCAATGCCCGTGACCTTGCGCTAGACACGCTGCTACTGATGGCCGCCGCGACCCTGCTTCTGATGGGTGTGGTAGGCGTTTTGTTTGGCGTGTCTGACACCCATTCGCTGTTTGCCGTTGCCCTGGTACCGGATGCTGCGTTCGCCACCTGTCTGGCAAGCATTGGTGTGCTGGCCACCCTGCAGCGCTGGCGGCGTGTTCGCTGGCTGTGCGCATTGGGAATAGCGGGAATATCGCTGTATACCTTGGGCCACAATGCGTTGTCCGGCTCGCTGTTATCCTCCTGGCTAACGGGGCAGGAGCGCATGACCAGCCTGGGCGCAGGTGTGTTGTTAGCGGTGGCGCTGTGTTTATGGTGGGGGCGCTCAACCTCCAGGTGGCGTTGGTTGTGGCTGGCCACGGGGATCGGTTTATGGCTGTTTGGCGGGTTGCTATTGGCCAGGCTGTGGGTAGGGGTGGAACTGGATCACCCGATTTTTTCATCCTCGCCGGTGGGCGTGGTGGTGTTCACGCTGCTGCTGGGGGCGGCCAAGATTGGGGTGGCCAGTCGCCGCTTAACCGGGCCGCTGCAACTCAGCCGCCTGACAGCATTATCCGGCCTGGCGGGGGTCGTCGTTAGCGGTGTGGTCTGGTGGGTACTTAGTCTGCAGCAGTTCACGACCACCCAGCAGCAAGCCATGTATCTGCTCGACAACGTACAACTCAATGCCGAGCAGGCGATGAACACCCGGCTAAGCTTGATGCAGCGCATGGCCGAGCGCATCGATGCGTATCCGGGTGACTTCAATAGCGAGCTGTTGACCCAGGATGGTCAGAGCTATCTGCGCGATACGCCCAGTCTGCAGGCCATGGCGTTAGTGGGCGATGAAATGCGCCCCTCCTGGACCCAGTGGCGGACGTCGAGCAGTGGGGAGTGGCTTCAACAACAGCTCGACAAACCTGCTATACAGGAGTGGCTGGCCGTGCCGTTTAGTCGGGCACGGCTCATGATCAGCGATCAGCAGGTGCCCAGCATGGCACTCATGACGGTACCGATTGCCCAGCAGGGCCGACAGCTGGTGGCCAGCCTTGATCTGGCCGTCATGCTCAATAACGAGCTGCGTCTTGAGCTGGGGCCGTTTCAGATCAACGTTAGCCGTGACGATAACTCACTGCTAATGCTTCACCCGCCTGGATTTCGCGCCGATACGTCGCTGAATCCCGGGATGGCGTTGGCCACACGGAAGGCGGGGCTACCCGGTGGAATTAGCCTGGACCTGGAGGCGTTTCCGGGCAGCCATTACAATTGGTATCTGGCGGGCTTCGTGCCGGTCATCGTGGCCATGGTCGGGCTGATGTTAAGCGGCCTGCTGGCGTTTTCTCTGGGGCTTGTCGAGGCCAGTATCGCTCGGGCGAGAGAACTCGCCGAGGCGCGTCAAACCCTTGAGGACCAGCAGCATATACAGCGGATGATCGCTCAGGAGGCGCCCCTGGACGATATTCTGGAAAGCCTTTGCCAGTTGCTTGAGCGCCAACTGCCCGGTTCGCTGTGTTCGATCATGCTGGCGAATAAAGCGAAGACTCACCTTACGTTGGCGGCGGGTAAGCGGTTGCCTGAGGACTACCGCGAGGCGGTCAAACGGGTGGCTATTGGGCCTTCAATGGGCGCATGCGGCAGCGCCGCTTACCAGCGTCGCCAGGTGATCAGTGAGTGCATCGCCGATGATGAGCGCTGGCAGGGGTTCCACGACGTTGCCCGGCAGGCGGGATTGGTCGCATGCTGGTCGAGTCCGGTGATGGGCAGTAATGGCCAACTGCTGGGAACTTTCGCCACCTATTCCCACCAACCTCGGGTGCCCGATGAGCAAGATCACTTATTGATCGAAAAGGCCGCTGGGCTAATGGCGCTGGCGGTAGAGCGTTTTCAGGTTCGCCGCTCGCTCAAGGAAAGCGAGCAGCGCTATCGTTCGCTGTTCACCCACCATCCGGATGCGGTTTTCTCGCTTGATGAGCAAGGCCGGTTTGCGACGGCCAATGCCACTTGCGCGACGATCAGTGGCTACGCCGTTGATGAGATTGTCGGTAGCCACTTCAACTGTTTTATCTACGGCGAGGATGTCGATTCAGTCAACCAGCGTTACCAATCCGTCATGCAGGGCAGTATTATCCGCTATGAGTTAGTTATCCGTGATCGCGCTGGCGAGCCGCATATCATGGACCTGATCAACCTGCCCATCGTGGTCGACGGCGAGATTCAGGGGCTTTATGGGATTGCCCAGGAAGTCACCGATAAGCGGCAGCAGGAATCTCGGCTGCGCACCCTTGAACGCAGCGTGGAAGCCAGCGTTAACGGGGTGGTCATCGCCGATGCAACACAGCCGGGACTGCCGATTGTCTATGCCAATCATGCCTTTACCCAGATGACGGGCTATGAACAGGCGGAAATACTGGGCCGCAACTGCCGTTTCCTGCAAGGCGAGGAGACTGACCCGGAGGTTGTTGAAAAAATCCGTCAGCGGCTGAGTGAGCAGAGTGATGTTCATGTGACCCTGCGTAATTACCGCAAAGACGGCAGCCTGTTCTGGAATGATCTGTACATCGCCCCGGTGCGCAACCCCGATGGACAGTTGACCCATTTCGTGGGTGTCCAGCATGACATCTCCAAACACAAGGCCTTCGAAGCGCGGCTGGCCTATCACGCGACCCACGATGACCTGACCCAACTGCCCAATCGATCGCTTTTTGAAGAAACCCTGAGTGACGCCTTTACGAAGGCACAAGCGCAGTACCAGCGGGTGGCGGTACTGTTTGTCGACCTGGATGACTTCAAGCCGATCAATGACAACCTGGGGCACGCCGTGGGTGACAGGGTGCTGGAGGAGGTGGCCCAGCGACTGCTCGGTGCGGTGGACGAACAGCACCTGGTCGCGCGCCTGGGTGGTGATGAGTTCGTCATTCTGCACCCAAGGGTCCAGGATGAAGTCGATGTGGTGGAGGTGGCCGAGCGGCTGCTGGCGGCGCTGTCGCGTCCTTATTATATCGAAGAGCACGAGCTATATCTGACCGCGAGCGTGGGCATTGCCATCAGTGAGGAGGCTTTACTGGAGCCGCAAATGCTGATCCAGCAGGCCGACATGGCGATGTATAAAGCCAAGCAGCGTGGGCGTAATGCCTACCAATGGTTTTCGGCAGCATTCAACGACACCGCCAGCGAGCGGCTGGTGTTGCGCAACGAACTGCAGGAAGCCATCGAGAACCAGGCGTTTGAGCTGTATTATCAGCCGCTGCTTGACCGCAACGGTCAGCTCGTAGGTGTCGAGGCCTTGCTGCGTTGGCCGCACCCGACAAAGGGGTTTATCTCACCGGCGCGTTTTATTCCATTGGCGGAAGCCACCGGGCAGATCATGCCGATCAGCGAATGGGTGTTGAACCGCGCCTGCGATGACATGCAAGCCCTCGCCCAGCAAGGGCTGGGAGAGGTGTCGGTAGCCGTGAATGTATCGCCACTGCAATTTCAGCGCTCGAATTTTCTGGCCACCCTGCACCAGACGCTTGCGGACACCGGCCTGCCGCCTAAGCAGCTGGCGCTGGAGATTACCGAAGGGATTCTGATGGAAAATACCGAGGTCGCCATCGATACCTTGCGCGCCTTGCGCAATATGGATGTTCGGGTCTCCATTGATGATTTCGGCACGGGCTTTTCGAGCCTCAACTACTTGAAGCACCTGCCGGTGAATACGGTGAAAATCGACCGCAGCTTTATACACGAGCTGCATCAAAGTGAGGCCGACAACGCCATCGTCAAAGGCATTATTTCCATGGCCCATCACCTGGGACTGAACGTCGTTGCGGAAGGTGTTGAAACGTCTGAGCAGCATCACCAACTGCTGGACTATCATTGTGATGCCTTTCAAGGCTTTGGCTTGGCGCGGCCCATGCCGTTGGCGAGCTTGATCACGTTCATCGATGCGCTCGACCAGCAGCCAGTCGTCAGGAGCCAGCGGTGACCCAGTCAGCCAATCGTGTGTCTGCGCCGGGGGGCGGCAAGTGGTATCTTTATTTGCTTGAATGTCAGCGCGGCACTTACGTGGGCATCACCAATAATTTGACCAGGCGTTACCGCGCCCATACTTCAGGTAAAGGCGCGCGTTTCACCCGTGCGAACCCGCCGGTGGCGCTGCTGGGCGCGCAGCCGTTTCCCGACCGGGCGAGCGCCAGTCGTGCCGAATACCAGCTCAAGCGTCAGTCGGCGCGGCAGAAGCGTGCCTGGGCATCAGCCTGGCCGAGCCCTGATCCTTTGCCGATGGCAGGAGAGACCATGCACATTTTTTATTCAGACAAGACCCGCCTGCGACAGGCGAGAACGGAACTCCATGACGGCGCGCTGGTGGCCCCCTTCGAATGCCCCGAGCGCGTTGATCTGGTGTTGAAGCAACTCCAGCAGGCGGCGGTGGGCGAGCTTTGCGAGCCGCGCGCCTACGGCCTGGAGCCGGTGCTGGCAGTGCACGATGCTGACTACGTCAATTTCCTGGCCGACTGCTGGCACGAATGGGTAGCCGCCGGACACGAAGGGGAGGCAATTCCCAATATCTGGCCTGCGCGCACCCTGCGTGGTGACCGTATACCCCGCGTGATAAGCGCCAAGCTGGGCTATTACGCCCTGGCGGCGGAAACCTCGATTAGCGAGGGCACCTTTGAAGCCGCGATGGCCAGTAAAGATGTGGCGCTAGGGGCTGTCGAGCAGACGCTTGCGACCGGTGAGCCCAGTTTTGGCCTGTGTCGACCTCCGGGTCACCATGCCGCTTTTGACCAGTATGGCGGCTACTGCTTTTTCAATAATGCGGCGATCGCCGCGCAGCGAGCACTGGCATCGGGCAAGCGCCGCGTGGCGATTCTGGACGTGGATTTTCACCACGGCAACGGCACCCAGCAGATCTTCTATGAACGCGATGACGTGCTGTTTATCTCGCTGCACGGCGACCCCGAGGTGACCTTTCCTTACTATTCAGGCTATGCGGATGAAACGGGGCGGGGCAGCGGCGAGGGGTTCAACGTCAACTACCCGCTGCCGCCGGGCACGGCCGTTGATACCTGGATGGTCACGCTGGATAACGCCCTTGCCAGGATCAAGGAGTCACAATGCGACATGCTGATCGTGTCGCTGGGCGTGGATATCTTCGAAGGCGACCCCATCAGCGCTTTTACCTTCAAAAGCGACGACTTTAGCCTGCTGGGTCAACGACTTGCCCAGGCTGGCCTGCCGACAGTGTTGCTCATGGAAGGCGGCTATGCCGTGGACGACATTGGTATCAATGTCGTCAATGTGCTACAAGGCTTTAAACAGGGTATAAGTTAAGACATCAAAAGATGACACCCGACGTCAGTTCGGGCAGTCTATCGCCCTTCATACAGGGCAGGGAGTACGCGTGTGGCCGTTTACGGCGGTATTCAAGCACATGAGCTGGAGCGTTGGTTAAATGCCTTGACCAACGCTGCCTACGATAGGCGCTGCCCGCTTTCCAAGGTGCACGGCGGCGATGCGCGTGCCCGTGCGGCACGCCAGAGCTTGTTACTCCTGGCCAATGACTATCGTGCGGGAGAGCTCACCCGCGAGTCATGTGCCGCCGATCTAGGTCGCTGGTGCGAAGGCTATCTGAGTGAGGCAGAGTGGTACGTGCTGGTCGGCACCCGCCAAGCGCCCACCCAGCCGCAAAACGAAGAAGAACGAAGCCTCACCGTGCTCAAGCAGCACCGGGTGGGTTAAACAGACCTCCATACGCCATGACGTCGAAACCCTCGCACTGTTACAATGGATAAATGAACAGTGCTTTCGCGACGCCGACCGCCTCCCTCGATGACCCTTTCTACTACCTGACGAACTTTCGCTTCGTTCTGGACTGGGTGGGGGAGCGCCACGCTGACCTGCTTTCGGCAGACGAGCGCGATTTCCTGGACCAGTTCGACACCCTGCCGCGATCATCCCAGGCGCTGCTGGTGCGCATGGTGATGCGCAAAGGCGAGCTGTTTCGGCTTAGCAAACTCCGCTATGCCGAGGTCGGCGACAGCGCGACTGCAATGGCGCCCTTGATCGCGCTGGGGTGGGTCGATGATCAGCCAGCGCTGGGGATTGACGAGCTGTTTAATCAGCTGCGCCTGGCGGAACTTCGCCACATTTTAGCCGATGAGATACGCGCCGCCGGGCTTAACGCGTCGAGTGCCAAAACGGTACTTTATGACACGCTGGCAGGCAGGTTCACTAAAGCGGCTGCTCTTCAGACCTGGTGGCCCAACGCGCCTGACCGGGTGGTGCGCCTCACCGTGATGGATATCTGCGATCGGCTGCGCCTGATGTTCTTTGGCAACCTGCGCCAGGACTGGGCGGAGTTCGTTCTAACCGAGCTTGGCCTGCAGCGGTTTGAAACGGTGCCCTTTACGCCACACTCCCGCGCGTTCCAATCGCGTCATGAAGTGGATACCTACCTGGCGCTCCATTATTTGCGCCAACGTCTCGATGAGGGCGAACTTCCCGCCGAGCTTCACCCTGAAGTGCCGCCGCCGTCGGATAACCGCTGGCTCGCCACGCGGCGCGCACGGCTGCTGTTGCAGCTAGGCCGCGAGGCGGAGCGTAGGGGTGAATCGGCGCTTGCGCTGACGCTTTATGGCGACGCTGGCAGTAGTGAGGCGCGCGTTCGGCAACTGCGCGTACTGGAGCGATTGGGCGAGCACCAGGCGGCGTTTGAGCTCGCCACCCAAGCCCTGGAGAGCAGCCCCAACGAAACCGAACGCCAGGCGCTGGCGCGGATTCTGCCCCGTTTGCGACGGCGGCTTAAACTGCCTGTTGTGCCGAGGGACATTGAGCCCACCCATGAGCGTTGGGATCTCACACTGCCGGGGCCGCAATGTGTCGAGCGGGCGGTGGCTGAAGCCCTGGGTGAACCGCAGGCGCCGGTCTACTATGTGGAAAACAGCCTGATCACCGGGCTGTTTGGCCTGCTCTGCTGGCCCGCTATATTTGCACCCTTGCCCGGCGCCTTCTTTTATCCTTTTCATAACGGCCCCGCCGATTTATACCGCGACGATTTTGTGGCGCGGCGGCGTGATGCCTTCGGTGCCTGCCTGGCGCGGCTGGACGACGGCAGCTACCGCGAGGTGATTCAGGCGACCTGGCGGGAGAAGTTTGGTCTGGCATCGCCCTTTGTCCACTGGCCAATTGTCGATGAGGCGCTTGTCGAGCTGGCGCTTGAGTGTATCCCCGCAGAGCACTTATGGGCCTGTTTCGAGCGCTTGCTGGGTGACTTGAAAGCCAACCGCGCCGGGCTGCCTGACCTGATTCAGTTGATGCCCGATGCACCCGCGGGCACGCCGCGCTACCGGATGATCGAAGTCAAGGGCCCCGGCGACCGGCTGCAGGATAATCAGCGTCGCTGGCTGACCTTCTTTCACCGTCACGAGGTCCCCGTTGCGGTATGTTACGTCCGCTGGGCGGATAGCGCCGAGCCAATGCCATGAGCGCGACCTATCGGGTGGCGGTGCGGGCGCTGTGCGATTTCACCGCCCGCGAAGGCGATCTCGACCACCGCTTCACCCCTGCGCCCAGTGCCCAGGAAGGCATGCAAGGGCATACGCTGGTGGCCAGCCGCCGCGGGGCGGACTATATCGCCGAACTGCCGCTGTCAGGCACCTTTGAGGGGCTGACGGTGACAGGCCGCGCCGATGGTTTTGACCCTGCGGCCAACCGCCTGGAAGAAGTCAAAACCCACCGCGGCAGCCTGGAGCGCATGGCCGATAACCAGCGCGCGCTGCACTGGGCGCAGGTGAAAGTCTACGGCGCGCTGCTCTGCAAAGAGCTCGGCCTGGAACACATCACCTTGACGCTGGTGTACCTGGAGATCGCCAGTGGCAAGGAGACATTGCTTAACCAGGAGGCGTCCGCTACCGAGTTGCAGGCGTTTTTTACTGCCCAGTGCCAACGCTTTCTCGCCTGGGCGGAGCAGGAAGCCGACCATCGTCAGTACCGCGACAGCTGCCTGCAAACGCTAGGCTTTCCTCACGGCACTTTTCGCCCCGGCCAACGCGAGCTCGCTGAAGACGTCTATAAAGCCACCAGCACCGGGCGCTGCCTGCTCGTTCAGGCACCCACGGGCATTGGCAAGACCGTGGCCACGCTGTTCCCCATGCTCTCGGCCATGCCGCGTCAGCAACTCGATCGTATCGCCTTTCTGACCATGAAGACCCCCGGCCGCCGTTTGGCGCTGGATGCGCTTGCCACCCTAGGCGCTAGCCAGGGCGAGGAAGCCCAGCCGCTGCGGGTACTGGAACTGGTGGCCCGGAACAAGGCTTGCGAATACCCCGACCGCGCCTGCCACGGCGAGTCGTGCCCCTTGGCGGCAGGCTTTTACGACCGCCTGCCTGCGGCGCGACAAGCGGCGGTAGCGCAAGCCTGGCTGGATCGCGATGCGCTGCGGGAAGTGGCGCTGGCCCATGATGTATGCCCCTACTACTTGGGCCAGGAACTGGCGCGCTGGACAGATGTGGTGGTCGGCGACGTTAATCACTGGTTCGACAGCCACGCGCTGCTGCACGGCCTGGCCCAGGCTAACGACTGGCGAACGGGCGTACTGGTCGACGAAGCGCATAACCTGGTGGAGCGCGCCCGCGGCATGTACAGCGCCGAACTCGACCAGCAGCGCCTTAACCGGGTGCGACGTGCCGCGCCGCTAGCGCTTGTCCGGCCTTTGAACCGTTTAGCCCGCCAGTGGCAGGCATTGTTTCAAGACACGATTTGCAAAGACACGTCGCTTAAGGACGCGGGGCGGGAGGCGGTAGGCGAAGCGGGCAAGCCGGATTATCGGCTGCTCACGACGCTGCCCGATAAACTGGTGGCTGCCGCTCAGCAGGTGGGGGCTTCGGTAACCGATCACCTGGGTGAGCACCCTGAAGACGCCAGCCTGGAACTCCAGGAACTGCTGTTCGAAGCGCTGGCATTCTGCCGCCTCGCCGAGCGCTTTGGCGAGCATTCGCTGTGCGATCTTACCCGCTACGGGCGAGGGCGGGCGGTGTTGGGTCTTCGCAACCTGATACCCGCCGATTTTCTGGCCCCGCGCTTTAACGCCGCGCACTCGGTGGTGCTGTTCTCGGCAACGCTCACCCCTGGTCACTACTATCGGGACCTGCTCGGCTTGCCGGAAAAGACCGTCTGGCGCGAAGTGGCGTCGCCGTTTGCCGCCCGCCAGCTTGAGGTACGCATCCGACGCGATATTTCCACTCGTTTTCGTGACCGGGACGCCTCCATCGAGCCCATCGTCGCTACCATGGCGCAGCAGTATCAGCGCAGGCCAGGCCATTACCTGGCGTTCTTCAGCAGCTTTGCCTACCTAACGGCAGCGCTGGCACGCTTTCGCGAGGCGCACCCGGAGATACCCGTGTTCAGCCAAACCCGCGGGATGCCGGAGGTCGAACGCGAGGCGTTTCTGGCGCGCTTTACCCCCGGTGGAAAAGGCATCGGTTTTGCGGTGCTGGGCGGTGCCTTCGCGGAGGGTATCGACCTGCCCGGCGACCGGCTAATCGGCGCCTTTATTGCGACCCTGGGCCTGCCGCCGTTTAACGACTTCAACGAAGCGCTGAAAGCGCGCTTGGGCGCGCGCTTTGGCCAGGGTGACGACTACACCTACCGCATTCCCGGCATGATCAAAGTGGTGCAGGCCGCTGGCCGGGTGATTCGCAGTCCAGAAGATGAAGGCGTTGTGGTATTAATGGATGATCGTTTCGCGCAAGCTAATGTACGTGCGCTACTACCTTCCTGGTGGGCGGTGGAGACCTTTTCTCAATAACGGCTTTCAATAACGACGATGGTTAGGCAGGCGAACCAATGACGGATCTACTCTGGTACCAGTATGCATTGATCGGGCTAATTTTTGCCTGGAGCGGTTTTGTCAGGACGAGCCTGGGCTTCGGCGGTGCCGTGCTGGCGCTGCCGTTTCTGCTTTTGGTGGTGAACGAGCCCCTGGTCTTCCTGCCGATCATTGCCATTCACCTGCTGATTTTTTCCAGCTGGATTGCCTGGCGCGGGCATCGTCAAGTGCAGCAAGAGGAGGCGGGAGGCGCCGCGCCGGAGAGTAATATCGATTGGGGCTACCTGGCCAAAGCCTTGAAGATCATGATCATTCCCAAGCTGATTGGGGTGGTGGGGCTGCTGACACTGCCGGCTAACGTGATGACCAGCATCATCTTCGGCATCGTGATCATCTATGCCATTGGCTATGTGCTTAACAAGCCGTTCAAGAGCAAGAACAAGTATGTGGACTATGTGCTGCTGGCGCTGGGCGGCTATGTCAGCGGTACCTCACTGATCGGTGCGCCGCTGATCGTGGCGGTGTTTGCCACGCACGTCGCCAAGGAACAGCTGCGGGATACCCTGTTCGTGCTGTGGTTTATCCTGGTGGTGATCAAGATGCTGTCGTTCGTCATCGCAGGCGTCGACCTTCAGTTGATACACCAACTGTGGCTGCTGCCCTGCGCTTTTATTGGCCATTTGCTCGGCGAGAAGGCCCACCGCTATATGCTCAAGGCAGACACCGGACTGTTCTTCCGTGTGTTGGGGGCCGTGCTGATTCTGGTCAGCGTGGTGGGGTTGATTCATCCGCCGGGGTGACGCGCACCTCCTCAAAATAGGCGGTTGGCTACCCTGAACGCCAACAAAAAACGGCCACTTGCTCCAAGAGCTAAGTGGCCGTTTTCATGGAATTCTGGTCGGAATAGCAGGATTCGAACCTACGACCTCTGCCTCCCGAAGGCAGCGCTCTACCAAGCTGAGCTATATTCCGATTTTTTGCCGCATGCTGCGACAACGGAGGGGCATAATACGTAGCCAGGCGGTTTTTTTCAAGTCTTGCCAGGGCTGAAAACGCAATTATGTTTGCCGATCAACCGCCAGGCGAGCGAGCTCTGCCATCGTGTCGCGGTAGGGGCTGGGAGGCAGAGCGTCAAGCTGGGAAAGGGCTTTATCGGCCATTTCCTCGGCCCGCGCCCGGGTGTAAGTCAGCGCGCCGGTGGCGTGAACAATGTCGAGTACCGCGTTAAGTTGCTCAAGCCCACCATCGCGGATGACCTGGCGAATCAGCTTGGCCTGCTCGGGCGTGCCTTGTTCCATGGCATGGATCAGCGGCAGGGTCGGTTTGCCTTCGGCCAGGTCGTCGCCGACATTCTTGCCCATGGCCTCGGCGTCGCCCTGGTAATCCAGCAGGTCATCGATCAACTGAAACGCCAATCCCAGATAACGCCCGTAGAGTTGCAGCGCCTGTTCCTGTTCGGGTGTGGCTTCAGCAAGCACCGCGCCGCTGTGGGAAGCGGCTTCGAAGAGCATGGCCGTCTTGCCGAGAATCGTCTCGAAGTAGTCGTCTTCTGAAACACTGGGATTGCCGATATTGGTCAGCTGCTGAACTTCGCCTTCGGCGATGACGCAGGTGGCACCGGACAGAATCGCCATGATGCGCATCGAGCCGACGTCGACCATCATCTGAAACGAGCGTGCATAGAGGAAGTCGCCAACCAGGACTGATGGCGCATTGCCCCAGGCGTCGTTGGCGGTTTTCTTGCCTCGGCGCATGTGCGATTCATCGACCACGTCGTCGTGTAGCAGCGTCGAGGTGTGCATGAACTCGATCAGCGTGGCCAGCGGGATATGCTTGTCGCCGGTGTAACCCAGCGAACGTGCCGCCAGCAACGCCAGCAGTGGCCGCAGGCGCTTGCCGCCACTCTCGGTGATGTACTGGCCGATGGTTTCGACCAGCGGCACCTTGGAATTGAGCTGGGCGACGATGGTCCGGTTAACGGCATCGAAGTCATCCGCCACCACGGCGTGCAGCGGTGAGGGCGTGGAGCTGGCAGGCTGGACTGATGAGACGTTAGCGGTCATGGAGTGTTCGTCGCGGCAGATGGAGGCGGCATATGCCGCGTTAAATTGAAGCCATGCTATGGGGCTGTCCGTTAGGCGTCAAGGCGCCTGCGGGTGTGTGATACCCTATCATCTGTAATGGCGCAATAGTCCTTGTAGCAAAACGCAATCATCGTTATAATCCGCGACCCACTCATCATGCTCCCTGTCAGATGGCTGCCAAAAGGGGCGCCACTCGCCGCAGGTCGACAAGAGCGATTTTTGATGAGCGCCGTTTTCGGTGATCAAAGCGGCAATATTGACGTCCGGAGAGAGACATGTACGCAGTTATTAAAAGCGGTGGCAAGCAGTACCGCGTTCAGGAAGGCCAGACCCTCAAGCTTGAAAAGATCGAAGTCGCCACTGGCGAGACGATCGAGTTTGACCAAGTGCTGCTGGTAGCCGACGGTGACGACGTCAATGTCGGCGCACCGCTGGTTGGCGGTGCGAAAGTGTCTGCCGAGGTGGTTTCCCACGGCCGCGGTGATAAGGTGACGATCATCAAGTTCCGTCGCCGCAAGCACAGCATGAAGCGCCAGGGCCACCGCCAGTGGTTTACTGAAGTCAAAATTACCGGAATTTCCGCGTAAGCGGCCAATTCCCTTTCAGGAGGATTTTGCAATGGCACATAAAAAGGCAGCCGGCTCCACGCGTAACGGTCGCGATTCCGAGTCCAAACGCTTAGGTGTGAAACTCTTTGGTGGCCAGGCAGCGAGCGCAGGCAGCATCATCGTTCGTCAGCGCGGCACGCGTTTCCACGCCGGTACCGGCGTTGGTCTGGGTCGTGACCACACGCTCTTCGCTCTGAACGAAGGCTATGTGAAGTTCGAGACCAAGGGTCCGCACAACCGCAAGTTCGTTAGCATCGTTTCCGAGTAAACGGCTAACGCTGCGCTCGCATTTGCGAGAAAAAGCCCCGCCATGGCGGGGCTTTTTTGTCTGTTAACCCCTTTTGCTGAACGCATGAAGCAAAGGTCGGGTGACTATCGGGCGGCGAAAGCGGCCGGGAGAAACCAATGCAGTTCGTCGATGAAGCCTCCATCATTGTTGAGGCGGGAAAAGGCGGCAATGGCTGTCTCAGCTTTCGCCGCGAAAAATACGTGCCCAAAGGCGGTCCTGACGGGGGCGACGGCGGCCACGGCGGCAGCGTTTACCTGATTGGTGACGATGCGCTGAATACGCTGATCGACTTCAAGTACCAGCGTTTCTACAAAGCCGAAAACGGTCAGGGCGGCATGGGCCGCCAGATGAGCGGCAAGGCCGGAGAAGACCTGCACGTCAAAGTGCCGGTGGGGACAACGGTGATCGACGAGGATACCCTCGAAGTGATTGCCGATGTGACCGAGATCGGTCAGGTCGTGCTGGTGGCCGAAGGCGGCCGTCGCGGGTTGGGTAATATCCACTTCAAGTCGTCCACCAACCGTGCCCCCCGGCGAACCACGCCGGGCACCGAGGGGGATCGCCGCAACCTGCGCTTTGAAATGAAAGTCATGGCGGATGTGGGATTGCTGGGCATGCCCAACGCGGGCAAGTCGACGCTGATTCGTTCGGTATCGGCGGCCAAGCCCAAGGTGGCCAACTATCCGTTTACCACCCTGGTGCCCAACCTGGGCGTGGTAAAGCTGGGCATGCACGAGCACTTCGTCATGGCCGACGTGCCGGGCCTGATCGAAGGCGCGTCCGATGGCGCGGGGCTTGGATTGCGCTTTTTGAAGCATCTGACCCGTACGCGGCTGCTGTTCCATGTGGTCGACGTGGCTCCGTTCGATGAATCCGACCCGGTCGAGGCGGCCAAGGCGATCGTTCACGAACTGGGCCAGTTCTCACCGGCGCTTTCCGAGCGCCCCCGCTGGCTGGTGCTGAACAAGTTCGACCTGCTGCATGAAGAAGAGCGCGAGGCGCGTGCCCAGGCGATTATCGATGCGCTGAACTGGCAAGGGCCGGTGTTCCGCATTTCGGCGATCAGCAGCGACGGCACCGACAAACTGGTGCAGGCGGCCTATCGGTGGCTCACCGAGCAGCAGCGCCTGGAACACGAAGACGAAGAAGCCCATGCCCGCGAACAGGAAATGCGTCGGCGCATGGAGGAAGAGTCCGTGGCCCGCACCGAAGCGCGACTCGGCCGCAAGCGCAAACGCGACGATGAAGATGACGACGACTTCGACGATGATGATTACGATGTGGACGTCGAATACGCGCCTTGAGGGCTAAAGGCGCAGGGTTGGCCAAAAGGGAGGAGAGCGACGTGGCAAGCAATGAGTCGGTGCTGGGTAGAGCGGCGTTGAGCAGGGCTCGCCGCGTCGTGGTCAAGCTGGGCAGCGCGCTGCTGACCAATGACGGTCGTGGCCTGGATGAAGTGGCGATTGGCCGTTGGGTCGATCAAGTGGCGGCCTTGCACCAGCGGGGCATCGAGGTCGTCCTGGTGTCGTCGGGTGCGGTTGCCGCTGGCATGGTGCGGCTGGGCTGGCAGGCACGCCCCAGCGCGGTACACGAACTCCAGGCCGCGGCGGCGGTGGGCCAAAACGGCCTGACCCAGTGTTATGAGCAGCACTTCGCCCGCCACGGTGTGCTGACCGCGCAGATCCTGCTGACCCACGACGACCTTTCCAACCGCAAGCGCTACCTTAACGCGCTTTCCGCATTGCGCACCCTGGTGGAAATGCGCGTCGTCCCGGTGGTCAACGAAAACGACACCGTGGTCACCGATGAGATTCGCTTTGGCGATAACGACACCTTGGGCGCCCTGGTCGCCAACCTGCTCGAAGCCGACGCCCTGCTGCTGCTGACTGACCAGGAAGGCTTGTTCGACGCGGATCCCCGCCACGTCCCAGACGCACAGCTGATTGGCGAGGCCCGGGCCGACGACCCGCGCCTGGCGGCCGTTGCGGGTAGCGGCGGGTCGCTGGGGCGGGGCGGCATGACCACCAAGGTGCGCGCCGCTCAATTGGCGGCCCGTTCCGGTGCGGTCACGGTGATCGCCAGTGGTCGGCAGCCCGATGTCATCACCCGGGTCATGGCGGGCGAGGTGCTGGGCACGCTGCTGCGACCGGAGCAAGCCCCCATCGCGGCGCGTAAACGCTGGTTGGCAGGGCAACTCCAGGTGCGTGGCACCCTGGTGCTTGACCCTGGGGCGGTCAAGGTACTGCGCGATAAAGGCTCCAGCCTGCTGGCCGTTGGCGTGCGCACCGTCCAGGGCAGCTTCAAGCGCGGCGATATGGTGGCCTGTGTCGATGAACAGGGCACGACCGTGGCAAAAGGCCTGGTCAACTACGGGGCCGACGAAGCCCGTCAGCTAGCGGGCAAGCCAAGCCATCAAATTGAAGCCATCCTTGGCTACGTGGAGGCTCACGAGTTGATTCACCGGGATAATCTGGTGGTGGTTTAATGCGCTTGCAAACGCGGTGGCAAAGGCACCTGGCGCGGCCAGTCGTCGGGCACGATAAACAGCCGCTCGCAGCGCTGGGTCGAGGGCAGGTATATCATGACCTGCTGCGGCTGATGCCGGGCCATCGCCAATAGCGGCATCAGTGATTGTGACGCTGGTTTGAAGGCGTCAAACGTTGGCGGCGCCAACCAGTGCGGTTTTTCGAGCCAGGCCACCAGAAAATCAGCGGGTAGGGTAGAGGCAAACGCTGGCCAATCGCTAACGTGGCACCAGCGTCCTCTGCGGTGTGCAGCGGTGGCACCCTCCGGCGATGGCATGGGCGCGTGCCATGGATAAAACAGCACGCCCGGCATGGCCATCCGCTGGGTTAGCTGCCCGCCAAGGTCCGCCTCTATATGTCCTGTATCCCGAGGGGCCAGCCAGTGGCCTAGTGTTTCCAGCGCGGGTGTTGTGGAAGACAGTGGCAACTGATGACGCTGCAAATGGCGGTATTTCAGTGCCAGGCTGTCCAGACCGCCCGGGCCTATCCAGCGGCTCTGGCTGGTGGCGTCTCCAGGCCCTTCGGGCAAGCCCAGATAAAACTTGATCGCCACTTCCAGGTGCACCGGTGCCGGGTGATCCCGCCTGCGGTAGAGCATGTCAAGCTCGCCCAAGGTAATGCGCTTGCGGGTAATGCGCAGGTTATGGCCCAGCAAACAGGTGTTGGGCGCGCGATCCAGCAGCCAGTGCCACAGCCGCTCATGGTAATGGCCCATCCGGTTTGCCCGTTGGCCGTTGCCTGCCAAGATCGGTATTGCCAAGCGCTGCAGCCAGTCATCCAGCGACTCGCCCAGGCCGAGTTCTTCAAGGCTCGGGCGACCTGCCTGAGGGAAGGAGGGTGGCAACTCGATTACGTCCGGGGTCACCGCCAGCCACGCAAGATCGCGCAACGTCACGTCCTGATGCGTTGACGACACGCCTTCCAGTGGCGGTGTGTTGATGGCTAGCATGACACCTCCTGATCAAGTGACGGCTCTCGCCGCTTGAGAAATACGGTATCGTGTTATGGCGTTGACGGGTAGCGGCACCGCTCGAATGTATCAGCCGTGGCGCGTTGCCATTTGGACGATGAGTAGACAAGGAGCCATCAATGAGCCACCCCGCGGCAGCCCTCCCGGATGTACTGGTTGGTCCTATTCTGCGCCGCATCACCCCATCACGTTGGGTGATGTGGTGCCTGACGTCGCGGCCGCTCACCATGTCCCTGGTGTTGCACCCCGGAGAGCCGCAAGCGCAGACGTATCCGCTCGCGGCTTACCAGCAATGCCTGCCGGTCGGGCAGCATGCGTTTATCCATTTGATCGACGTGCCCTTGGCGAGCCCTTTGCCCCGGGATGAGCGCATTGCCTATGACCTGAAGGTGCAGCAGCGCGATGGCGGTTACCTGTCGCTTCCCGAATGGGCGCCGTGGTTATGCTACGACGACCAGGCCTACCCGGGTTGTGTGATCGCCTCGCGGCATCATCGCCTGATGCACGGCTCCTGCCGCAAGCCCCACCATGATAGCGCCGACGGCCTGGTGCGTGCCGACCAGTGGTTGGGCGAGCGTCAGGCGACGCCAGGTGAATGGCCCGCGTGGTTGCTGATGACCGGCGATCAGGTGTATGTGGATGACGTGGCAGGGCCGATGCTGCGGGCAATTCATGCTCTGACGGAACGCCTGGGGCTGGTCGACGAGTATCTGGAAGGGGCGACCATCAGCGACAGCCAGGCGCTCTATGCGTCCCCGGATAGCTACTACCAGCGCAGTCAGTTACTACCGGATATCACCAGCAACGTGGCGCTACGCGAGCGTTTTTTTGGCGGCGTCAAAAAGCCCGTCTTTACCTCGGCCAATGCGCAGAATCACCTGATGACGCTGGGCGAAATGCTGGCCATGTATTGCCTGGTGTGGTCGCCCGTGGCATGGCAGGTCATTGCGCCCACTCAGCCACCACTGAGTGACAAGGACGCTGCGCGCTATCAGCAGGAGCAGGCCGTGATCGAGGCGTTTGTGGCGGGGCTGCCCCAGTGCGCGCGCGCCATGGCGCATTTGCCGAGTCTGATGATCTTCGACGATCACGATGTAACCGACGATTGGAACCTGACCGCCGAGTGGGAGCGCAGTGCCTATGGCCACCCGTTCTCGAAGCAGATTATCGGCAATGCCTTGATCGCTTACCTGCTTTGTCAGGGGTGGGGTAACGCGCCGGAAAGGCTCAACCCGCTGATTGACGAGACCAAGGCGATGCTTGAGTCGGTAGACAGCACCGGCTATCTCGCCACCGTTGCCCAGGATGGGCTGATTGACAGCCTGCTGGCGTTCCAGAGCTGGGCGTTTCAGGTCGCCGGCGAACCGCCATTGATCGTGCTGGACACGCGTACGCGCCGCTGGCGTAACGAGCGACACCCGCAGCGCCCTTCCGGGTTGATGGATTGGGAGGCGCTGATCGAAATGCAGCAGGCGTTGATCGGAGCGCCCAGCGCGGTGATCATTTCTCCCGCGCCGATGTTTGGCGTCAAGCTGATCGAAGGCATCCAGAAGCTGTTTACCCTGGCGGGCAAACCGCTGATGGTCGACGCCGAAAACTGGATGGCGCATCGCGGGGCCGCAAACGTGCTGCTGCAGATTTGGCAGCATTCCAAAACCCCCGGCAACTACGTGATCCTGTCCGGCGATGTGCACTACTCCTTTGCCTACGACATCGTGGTGCGTCACCGCAAGCAGGCGCCCAGGCTATGGCAGATCACCTCCAGCGGGGTCAAAAATACCTTTCCCGATTCGCTGTTGGACACCTTCGATCGGCTCAATCGCTGGCTGTATGCCCCCTGGTCACCGCTCAACTGGTTTACCAAACGACGTAAACTGAGTGTTCACCCCCGGGACCCCGACCGTGCAAGTGCTGGCGAACGGCTTTGGAACGCCAGCGGTATCGGGCTGGTGACCCTCGACGAACACGGCTGCCCGGTCGACATTCGCCAGCTGGACGCCAGCGGAGGAGAAGCCTGTTTTCCACCGCCCGATATACCGGCGCGTTAGGGGTTATAGCGGCTGTCATCATTTCGTCACGGTATTGGCCCACGCTTAGCGAATGGATAAAAACGCTAGGGATAACCGATTGTTATTTAATGTGACGAACAGGCAATGACCGCACAAGAAGCGCAGTGGCTTAACCGCATCATTCATACAGAAGACTTGCAGGTTCTTTTCCAGCCCATTGTGGATGCCAGCCAGCAAGCCATCTATGGGTACGAGGCATTGGTGCGTGGGCCTCGCGCCTCCCCCCTTTATTCACCGCTGCGGTTGTTTGAAGTCGCCACTCAGGCAGGGCTTCTGGTGGAGTTGGACCTGCTTTGCCGTCGCCTGGCAATCTGTCGCTTTGCAGAGCTTCAGCTACCCGGCCTGCTATTTCTGAACGTCATGCCGCTCACCATCCTGGAGCGTGATTTTCGCGAAGGCTTGACGCTAGGCTTCATTCGCGAAAGCGGCCTTCCTCCAGAACGTGTCGTGATCGAGCTGACGGAGCATGTGCCCATTCATGATTACCAGTTGATGCGCCAGGCCGTGGATCACTATCGCCAGATGGGCTTTCAGGTGGCCTTGGACGATCTCGGCGCAGGCCACTCAAGCCTGCGCCACTGGTCGGAGCTGCGCCCGGACTTCGTCAAACTGGATCGCCACTTTATTTCGGGCATTGACCAGGAGCCCGCCAAGCGCGAGTTTCTGCGCTCCATTCTGGATGTCGCGCGTAGCCTGGACTGCCAGTTGATTGCGGAGGGTGTTGAAACCGCCGCTGAGCACCTGTGCCTATGGGAGCTTGATCGTGGCCTGGCCTTGCTTCAAGGGTTTTATTTTGCCAGGCCCAGCACGGAGCCACCGCTGCAACTGCATATGCGGCTGCCTGCCGCTAAACCGCAGGCAAGCCCGGCGGGACGAACGGCCCGTTCGATCTGTCAGGCGATTGACGCGGTCACCCCCAACTGCGCTGTTCTCACGCTGGCCGAGCGCTTTCGACAACAGACGAGTCTTCGCTGCGTGGCGGTGGTCGATGACGGCAAGCCCGTGGCCGTGGTACGCCGTAATGCGTTTTTAACCTTGTTTACTAACCCCTACAGCCATGCGCTTTATGCCAAGCGTTGCGTGCTGGATGTCGCCGACAACAAGTCATTGATCACCAATGCCAGTACCCCGCTGGAAATATTGAGTCAGCAACTGACGGATAGCCGCGATATCGAGCAGGAAGACTTTGTGATTGTCGACGAAAACAGCCACTACCTGGGCATGGGCAATATTGTCGACCTGTTGCGTGAAATTACCGCCATCCAGGTTCGCCAGGCGCGCCACGCCAACCCGCTTACCGGCTTGCCAGGCAATATCCTGATCAATGAAACCCTGGGGCGCTACCTGAATGCCGGTGAGGGGGTGGCCGCTGCCTATGTCGACCTGGACAATTTCAAGGCCTTTAACGACGCCTACGGCTATGCCCGTGGCGATCATATGATCATTTCGTTATCCCGGCTGCTGGAGGCTCAGGTGGATAGCGTCGGTGGCTTTATCGGCCATATCGGCGGGGATGATTTCATGCTGCTGCTGCCGTTGGCGCATTGGGAAAAAGCGTGCCAGCAGATCCTGCATCATATGGAATTGATGGCCCCCGGGTTTTATGAAGAGGACGACCGCAAGCGTGGTGGAATTCACATTGAAAACCGGCAGGGAACAATCAGCTTTTTCCCGTTCGTCAGCGTCTCGATTGCTGTCAAGCCGATTCCTCCCGCCGCCGACTGTAAGGCCCTGGATGTCGCTGCCGAGCTTTCGGAGTTAAAAAAGCAGGCCAAAAAAATTCCTGGCAACAGCCTGTTTGTCGAGCGACGTAGCCGCAACATTGCCAGCTCCAAGGCGGAATGACACATTACGTTCGTCAAAACGTCATCAATGGGTCATCTGAATGTCCCGCTCCTGTCATATGAGCGCGTCAGTATCGTTGTGTCTTCTAACAACGCATCAGGTGATCCATGCAGACGTTATCTCTTCCTCGTACCCTCATCAGCGCCGCCGTTGCCAGTGCCTTTGCCTTCTCCGCCGTGGCGGTTCAGGCCGATCTTTCCAGCCGCTACCAGGATTCGGATGGCGATCTGATCGCGGATGTACCCAGCGATGAGTCCCAGTGGGTTGACCCGGATACGCTGGTGTTTGCCTACACGCCGGTGGAAGACCCTGCGGTCTATGCCGATGTCTGGTCTGACTTTCTTGATCACTTGAGTGAGGCTACAGGCAAAGAGGTGCAGTTCTTCCCGGTGCAGTCCAACGCTGCCCAGCAGGAAGCCATGCGCGCGGGCCGGTTGCACGTCGCCGGTTTTAACACTGGCGGCGTTCCGGTGGCGGTCAACTGCGGTGGTTTCCGCCCGTTCGCCATGATGGCCGCCGAGGACGGCAGCTTCGGTTACGAAATGGAGATCATCACCTATCCGGGCAGCGGCATCGAGTCCGTTGAAGATCTGGAAGGTCGTCAACTGGCGTTCACTTCCGAGACGTCCAACTCCGGTTTCCGTGCACCTTCCGCGCTGCTGCGCTCCGAGTACGATATGGAAGCGGGAGAAGACTTTGAAACAGCGTTCTCCGGTTCCCATGACAACTCGATTCTCGGCGTGGTCAACGAAGACTACGAAGCGGCCGCCATCGCCAATTCTGTCGCCCGCCGCATGCTGGCGCGTGACGTCGTCCAGGAAGGCGATTACGAAGTCATCTACACCTCCGATACGTTCCCGACCACTGCCTATGGCACGGCCCATAACCTGGCCCCCGAACTGGCAGAGGACATCCAGGACGCCTTCTTCAGCTACGACTGGGAAGGCACGGCCCTGGAAGAAGAGTTCGCTAACTCCGGCGAAGCGCAGTTCATTCCGATTACCTATGAGGATAACTGGGCGGTAATTCGCACCATCGCTGACGCCAATGGAGTGACCTACGACTGCGACTGATCGCGGGATAGAGGTTGTTAACCGGCCAGGAAGGCGCGCCTTTCTGGCCGTTTCGCTATACACGCGAGGTAAGAAAATGTTGACACTCAGTGGTGTCGCCAAGCGCTACCCAACCGGGGACCGGGCGCTGACCGATATCGATTTGACACTCCCCAATGGCCAGGTGATGGCGCTGATTGGGCCATCCGGTGCCGGTAAAAGCACCCTGATTCGCTGTGTGAACCGGCTGGTAGAGCCCACCCAGGGCAGCATTCGCCTGGAAGATACCGAGCTCACCAAGCTTTCAGGCCACAAGCTGCGTCATGCGCGGCGTTCCATGGGCATGATTTTCCAGGAGTACGCCCTGGTTGACCGGCTCACGGTGATGGAAAACGTACTCTCCGGTCAGCTGGGTTACGTGGGGTTCTGGCGCAGCTTTCTGCGCCGCTACCCCCAGGAAGCGGTGGTGGAAGCGTTTCGGCTGTTGGAGCGGGTTGGCTTGACCCACGCCATCGATAAACGAGCCGATGCGTTATCGGGCGGCCAGCGCCAGCGCGTGGGGATCGCCCGGGCCCTGTTGCAAAGCCCCAAGCTGCTGTTGGTTGATGAGCCTACTGCCAGCCTGGACCCGAAAACCTCCCGTCAAATCATGCGCTTGATCCGCGAGCTGTGTGCCGAGCGCGATCTGGCGGCGATTATCAATATCCATGATGTGGCGCTGGCGAAGCAGTTTGCCGACCGCATCGTCGGACTGCGGGCGGGTGAAATCGTCTTCGACGGTGACCCCAGTGAGCTCACCAGCGAGATTCTCACCACGATCTACGGCGAGGAGGACTGGGATACCACGCCCGAACCAATGGATGACGAGGTTAGCGAAGACCCGCGCGATACAGCCTCGTACGGCGCGGCCCCCGCAATGGCCGTCGGAGGCGGACGATGAGCGAGCAGGCCGAGATGTTGACAGCGCGCCAGCAAGCGGCGCACCGCGGCGAGTGGCGGCGGCTACCGCTGATCGAAAGCCCGCGGCTGCGCTGGGGCATTGTCCTCGGGGTGTTGGTGTATCTTGTGTTGGCACTGGCCTCGGTGGAGGTGGACTGGGAGCGCGTGGCCGAGGGGGCGGGCCGTGCCGTGAATTTTCTGGGCGCGTTTATGCAGCCCGATTTTGTCAGCCGTTACGACGATATCGTCGCGGGCCTGCTGGAAAGCTTGACCATGACGCTGACCTCCACGGTGATTGGGGTGCTGCTGGCGATACCCGTCGGGCTGGGGGGCGCGCGCAATATTGCACCATTGCCGATTTACACTGTCTGCCGGGCGATCATTGCGGTATCACGCACTTTTCAGGAGGTCATCATCGCCATCCTGTTCGTGGTGATGTTCGGCTTCGGGCCTTTTGCCGGCATGATTACCCTGGCGTTTGCGACGATTGGGTTCATGGCCAAGCTGCTGGCCGAAGACATCGAGGACCTGGATTGGCGGCAGGTCGAGGCAGTGCGCGCCACGGGTGCCAGCTGGTGGCAGACCATGAATCACGCGATTCAACCCCAGGTCATGCCGCGTTTGATCGGGCTTTCCATGTACCGCCTGGATATCAACTTCCGCGAATCTTCGGTCATCGGGATTGTCGGCGCAGGCGGTATCGGGGCCACCTTGAACACCTCGCTGAGCCGCTACGAATATGATACCTCCGCGGCGATCCTGCTGATCATCATCGCCATCGTCCTGCTGTGCGAATACAGTTCGAGCCATGTCCGCCGCTGGACCCAATAACCCTGAATCAGTCCTTGCTGAATCGATACTTTGTGGAGAAGTTGAATGCCCGTTTCCACCTCACCTCTGGGTCAACCGGTCTGGCGGCGGCGCACGACCCGCGCGCAATGGCTGCAGTACCTGGCTTGGCTGGCAGGGGTCAGCCTGTTTCTGCTCTGCTGGAAGCTGATTTCGGATAACACCATGTGGGTGTTTGTCGAAGACGCCGGCCGCCAGGGAGCCGACCTGATCAGCCGCATGACCCCACCGGCGTGGGGCTACGCCAATGTCTTGTGGAAGCCCATGTGGGACACCCTGAACATTGCCACCCTGGGCACGGCACTGGGCATTATCATGGCCTTTCCGGTGGCGTTTCTGGCGGCTCGCAATACCACACCGCATCCGCTGATTCGCAGCGCCGCGCTGGTGGTGATCGTGTCGTCGCGCTCGATCAACTCGCTGATCTGGGCAATGCTGCTGGTGACCATTCTGGGCCCCGGCGTGCTGGCAGGCATTATCGCCATTGCCCTGCGCTCCATCGGCTTTGTGGGCAAGCTGCTCTACGAATCCATCGAAGAGATTCATCCCACGCCGGTCGAGGCGATCAGCGCGACCGGAGCAAGCCGCATGCAGGTCATGAACTATGGCGTACTGCCCCAGGTCATGCCGGCGTTTGCCGGTATCAGCGTTTACCGCTGGGATATCAACATCCGCGAATCGACCGTGCTGGGTCTGGTGGGGGCGGGCGGTATCGGCCTGCAGTTGAACGCCTCGATCAACAGTCTTGCCTGGGATCAGGTCAGCGTGATTTTCGTCATGATTTTTGCCACCGTCTTGGTGTCCGAATGGATATCCGCCCGGGTACGCCACGCGATTATATGACCATTTTGCAGAGTGGCGGTGTTTGCGCCATGCTATAGACGAATCGGCCTAAGTAGAGGCGCATCCATGCCCTTCGCGCGCGGTTTACCTGTGGTAGGTGTGCTAATCCTCATGATGGTGTCAGGCTGTGCCAGCCGCGACACCGCGCTCAATGAACGCCTCGACGACGCCCAGGGCTTGTCCATGGAGCGGGCGCTGATTCTTTCCCATGCCCAGCAAGCGCTGGGCACTCCCTACCGCTTTGGCGGTAATTCGCCCGACGGCCTGGACTGCTCCGGGCTGGTGGAAATGGTCTATCGAGCGGCGGGCATTAACGTGCCTCGCACCGCCGACCAGCAGTTTCGCCAACTGGCCACCGTGGATGCCCCGCGCCCCGGTGATCTGCTGTTTTTTGGCTCACGCCAGAAGGCCACCCATGTGGGCATTTACCGCGGGCAGGGGCAGATGATTCACGCCCCCGGCAGCGGCCGCAAAGTGGTGAGTGTGCCGCTGGATATCGACTACTGGCAGCAACGTTTTTTGGGCGCTGCCAGCCCCGCCCCCTGAGTCTTCCCAACGATCAATTTGATGAACCAGATCAATACGCCTTATTCGCCATTACCCTAAAGTTATCTGCCTTTTTCCCGATAATGACATGATCGGATGATTAGCGATGATTTTCGTGTCGCGCAGGGTTTAACAGCAGGTGATAATATAATGAGCCTGCTGTGTATGGGAGGCCTCTGACGCAGCTAAAAATACATTGACGACTATTATAAATTGAGGAGCGCTGGGACGTATGAGCCAGTCTTTCACGACACCAAAGGCGCAGTCTTTGCCTCATTCCCGTGCTTTATCGTTATCCCATGGCGAAGCCGATGCGCTCGACGACTTGGACGCGACTGGACTGTCGGCCCTGCAGCCCGCCCAAGCCGCTTTCCTGCATGCCAACGAGGCAATTATCATTACCGATGCGGAAAACCGCGTGATCGATGTCAATCCGGCCTTCAGTGAACTGACCGGCTGCACGCTTGAGGCTGTGAAGGGAAAGACGCCCGAGGCATTCAGTGTCCTGCCGTTGGACGACAGCCGCACCGCTCGGTTGATGCGTGAAGAGCTTCATCTTCGAGACCGCAGTAAAAGTCAGGTGAGTTACTGTAGTCACGACGGCCAGTTCTATCCCGGGATGATGTCGACCAATCGAGTGCGCGATGCCGAGGGTAACGTTGACCACCATGTCATCGTACTGGCGGATCTGTCCGCGATTCCTGCCCATGCGCGGCATCTTAACCGGGAAGTGTACTTTGATGCCTTGACGGGGCTGCCCAACCTGCAACTGCTGACGCAACTCATTCAAGAATCCATACAGCACGCTGAAAACAAGCAGCAGTCGCTGGCGGTGTGTTCCCTGGATATCGACCTTTTTAAAGCCATCAACGACCGTCTGGGCTCAAGCGTGGGCGATGCGCTGCTATCGAGCTTTGCGCAACGTATCAGTCACCTGCTGTATGGCGACGATGTGCTGGCTCGGGTAGGCGGTGATGAGTTTGTGCTGCTGCTCCACCATGGTGTGGACGAGGCGTTCCTCGAAAAGCTGCTGGCCTCCATTCGGCGGCCGCTCTTTATTGAAGGGCACACGGTTCACCTCACGGTCAGCCTGGGGGTGACGTTTTATCCTAACGACCCGGCGCAGGGAGACGGCCTGTTACGCCATGCCCATCAGGCGATGTACCGGGCCAAGCAGCGGGGGCGTGATACCTTCCATGTCTTTGATCCGAATCATGACCGTCTGCTGCAGGTTCGCCACGAAAAGCGTCAGCGCTTTGTGGACGCATTGGCAAACGACGAGCTGCGGCTTTACTACCAGCCGCAGGTCGATATGCGTTCCGGCCAGGTCGTGGGGGTGGAAGCCCTGATTCGCTGGCAGCACCCTGAAAGAGGGCTGCTGGCCCCCGGCCAGTTTCTGCCCACCATTGAAGCGACGCCGCTTGAGGTTGACCTTGGCGAATGGGTGCTGGAAGAGGCGATGCGCCAACTGGTGAAGTGGCAAGCGGCGGGGATTTCGCTGCCCGTCAACGTCAACATCAGCCCGTCGCACCTGCTCCTGGAAAACTTCAGCCAGCGCCTGGGTGAGCTGTTGGCGCGCTACCCCAGCGTGCCGCCGGCCATGCTCAAGCTCGAAGTGCTGGAAAGCGCGGCCATGCACGACATCCAGGCGGCGTTGAACACCATGGCGAAATGCCAGGCCCTGGGGGTCAACTTTGCGATTGATGATTTTGGTACCGGCTTCTCATCGCTGACCCACCTGCGCCAACTGCCGGTGAACCTGATCAAGATCGACCAGAGCTTTGTTCGCGATATGTTAAGCGATGCGGACGACATGGCGATTGTGGAAAGCGTGATCTATATGGCAAATCGCTTTCAGCGGCCGATGCTGGCGGAGGGTGTTGAGACGCTGGCGCATGCGAAAGCGCTGATCGCATTGGGCTGTGAGTTGGCACAAGGTTATGGCATTGCTCGCCCCATGCCGCCTACTGAGCTGCCGCAATGGCTGGCCGCGTGGCCGAGACGGGCCGATTGGAGCGGGCTTGGAAAGACGCATTAACCGTCAGGCGCAGAAGCCGACAGCTTAAGCAGCGCTTGGCGCGTTGCTAGGGTTCAAGGCACTGTCAGTCGTTGCATCGTTGGCCGGTGTTGTACCTTCTGCGCTGGCACGTGCCTGAGCCATTTCGCTGGTTTGCATGGCCGCTTCAAGCTTGGCTTCAAGCAGATATTGCCTGGCCTGGGCGGCGACCTGATAATCCTTTGGTGAAGGATCGGCGGGGGCTAGCGCGGCGGCAATCACGGTTTGCATTTTCTCAATGGTGGCTTTGGGGTCGTTAGGCACCGGGCCGTAATCGATCGACACCTCGCCCGCGACGGCGTAGCGCTGGCCGTCAGGGCCTACTTCGTAATCATAGCTTGCACCGCCTGCATAAGCACCGCCAACCGTCTGGTGGGCCATCTCGTGTTGCCTGACTGCGCGGTCGGTCTGCTTGAGCTGCTCCAGCTGTTCAATTTCTTCTGGGGCCATCGGCGTACCGTCGGCGCGCTTTGGGCCCGCCGATTCGCCACGGGTCGCATTGTCGGATGAGACTTCGTCCGATGAGGCTTCCGGCTCTGCAGATGACGCGTTAGCCGCCTTGGGCTCAGCCGTTGTGACCTTGGCTGAACCTGCATTGAAGGTGGGTGATGCCCAAGCTGACAGCGAGGCAGCACCTAGCACGGCGATTGTCATGGCAAGCGCTCCATGAAAACAAAGAAGTGTCGTAAAGTATCGGTGAGGTAAGCCGGTCGCGCAAGTTAACGTTGGCTGAATGGACCTCCGAGACGAGGAAAACAGGCGATGCAGACGATTGATGTGGTGATTAATCTCTCCTATGAGGCGTGCCTGGCGCACTACGAGGGGCGCATTGCCCAGGTCTATACCTACAGCCTTGACGGCCGCCGTGTGGTGTTCCCGGCAGAGGCGCTGCGTCGCGTCATGACCCACGACGGCGTTTACGGTCACTACCGACTAAAGTTTTCTGAAATGGGCCGATTTATCAGTATTCATCCGCTCGGTATCTGTTGAGTTTATATGCCCGATACTAAATCTGACGTGTCATTATATGAGGTCGTCTACGAGGTGATTCCCAACCTCAATACGGCCGAAAAGCTGATCAACAATACCCTGGAAAGCATTATGGAGGCGTCCGCGGATCCACTGGAGATTATGCGGCGCAAAGAACAGCAGGACGCTTTCCGTCTGGAAGCGCGCCTTGTGCGCATGCACCTCGAGCATGTGTTGACGCGCTATCGGGAGGAAGTAGAGGCCCTGGTGAACGCCGACGGCCGTAAAAGAGGCCCGCAGGTGATCCTTGACCCCGACGAGGCACAGGCGTTGCGCAGTGCCGTTGAGATTTATCAGCATGTGCGGGCCTATCAGCGGGGTGAGCGCCGCCATCCCCTGGCGAACCGCTAAGTTCCCTCTGCAGGTCCGAACCTCCAAAAGACCTCGGTCTAGGCTATAATGATCGCTTCAATGAACGTCCTGGCTTACCCGCCGGGTACGTTGACAGCCTGCCTACCCGGCGACGGCTGCTGAGCTATCAGGAGATATACCATGTCTGCCTCACCGGTCACCTTGATGGTGGCGCGTCGCGTCGCCAAAGAACGTTATCCGCATTTCACCCGCTGGCTCAATGAAGGCCGCCATCTGGCCGCGGACTTCCCCGGTTACCTGGGATCCGGGGTATTGGCACCGCCCGCCGACGACGATGAGTATCAGATTATCTTCCGTTTCAGCAGTGCCGAGACACTGGCTGTTTGGGAACATTCGGCTTCCCGGCGCGCCTGGCTGGCCCGTGGCCAGGGCCTGTTTGATGCCCCGCATGAGCATCGGGCTGTCGGCCTCGATGCCTGGTTCCAGGCGAATTCGCCAGCGCCGCCCCGCTGGAAACAGGCCGTGGCGGTATGGCTCGCCTTTTTTCCTGTATCGCTGCTTTTTCATTGGCTATTTGGTAGCACCTTCGCCAGTTGGCCGATGCTCTCCCGGGTTATGGTCAGCACGCTGATGCTGACGCCGGTCATGGTGTTTGTCTTTATTCCGCTCTCGATGCGCTTGTTGGCGCCCTGGCTTGAAGGCAAAGTGTCACCCTTGGAAGCTCTCCAGCGGTGCTTTTCTGAACGTAGCACCTAAGTTGATGTTAGCGTTGGCTGCAGGGTCATAGAGAGGTTTTCTACTACGCAGCCAACGCTGCTATGCTGAATGGGCACAGTGAAAGGAAGACTGGCGCCAGTACATGGCTGGCATGCCCAATTGCCCATGGAGAGACTATGATCCACGTCCACCATCTGGAAAAGTCCCGTTCGCACCGTATCTTATGGCTCCTCGAAACGCTGGGGCTGGACTACGAGATCATCGTTTATCAGCGTGACGCTTCCACTCAGCAGGCCCCCGCAACGCTCAAGGAAGTGCATCCGCTGGGTAAGTCGCCGGTGATCACTGACGGTGAGCTGACGGTCGCCGAGTCCGGCGCGATCATCGACTATCTATTGCAACGCTATGGCAACGGCCGCTGCCAGCCGAATAGCGATAACGCCAATGACTGGGTCGATTATCGTTACTGGCTGCACTATGCCGAAGGCTCCTTGATGCCGTTGCTGGTCATGCACCTGGTGTTTGGCCAACTCCCCAAGCGCGCGCCCTGGTTGGTAAAGCCGGTCGCCAACGGCATTACCCAGACCGTTAACCGCACTTTCCTGCATCCGCAAATCAATCAGCACCTGCGCTTTATTGATGACTATCTGGCAACACGCGAGCATTTTGCCGGCCCATGGCCGAGTGGGGCGGATGTGCAGATGAGCTTCCCCCTCCAGGCGGTAGCGGCAACGCATTCCTTGTCGACCTACCCGGCAATTGCCCGTTTCGTCGAGCGCGTTGAAGCTGACACCGCCTGGCAGCGCGTTGTGGAGCGCGCAGGCCCGCTCACCATGCCCGGGGCGTAAAAGGCATCATGGTAACCTTGATGGCGGCTCGGTCAGGTCCCAACGTAAGTCTGTCACGAGGGTATCGCGTCGGCCGAGCCGTCTTTGCGCTTGGTAGCCTGCTGATAGCCCCGGCGCTAATGGCAGATGAGCCTCTGCGTGTCGGGGTTCATCACAACCCACCTAAACTGTTTCTCAATGACCAGCAGCACCTGGATGGTATTTTGGGCGATCTGCTACTGGCCATTGCCGAGCGCGAAACCTGGCAGGTCGAGCCGGTCGCGTGTGAGTGGCAGCGCTGCCTGGCGCTTCTCGAACGCGGCGATATCGACCTGTTGCCCGATGTGGCATGGAGCGAGGCAAGGGCCGAGCGATTCAGGTTTCATAGCGAACCCGCGCTGCACAGCTGGTCGCAAATTTACCAGCGGGAAGGGCTATCGATAGAGGCAGTGGTGGACTTAGCCGAACAGCGGGTAACCGTGGTCGATGGATCAATTCAGCAAGACCATTTATTAGCGCTTACCCAACGCTTTGATATACCGGTTGACTGGATCAACGTTCCCGATTTTGAAGAGGGCTTTACAAAGGTTGCCAGCGGTGAGGCTGACGCCGCTGCAGCGAATCGTCAGTTTGGCGAATGGCGCGCTAGGGAAGTTGGGCTGGTTGATACCCCGTTAATGTTTCAGCCCGTCCAGCTTTATTTTGCAGGGTCACCATCGTTTCCCCAAACGGTACTTGAGCGCCTTGATGACTATCTGACGCGCTGGAAAGCGGACACGGGTTCCCCCTACTTTACCACGCTTCGAGCCTGGCAGGCGGGAGCACCCAGCCCACCCGAGACCCACAAGTGGCTGCGCTGGGGCGTGGCGGCATTGATTGTGTCACTGGTCGTGGCGCTGCTGGTGAACCTTGTATTGAAACGGCGCGTGGCACGGCAGCGGGTACGGCTGGCAACCAATGAGGCCATGCTGGGCACCATTCTGGATAGCGTGGATGCCTATATCTACATCAAATCGCCTGACCTGACATATCAGTATGTCAATCATCGCATTTGTGAGCTTTTTGATCGCCCAGCAGAGGCGGTGATAGGGCAGCGCGACGAGGTTTTTTTTGACCCTGCGACGGCTGCCGAGATTGTCCAGGTCGACCGCCGCGTGTTGGCGTCGGGTGAAAAAATCACCCTGGAAGAGAGTCATGTCCTCAAGCACGACGACCGGGTAAGAACCTTCCTGTCGATCAAGATGCCGCTGACATTAACGCCGGGTAGCCCACCTTCGTTGTGTGGGATCTCGACCGAATTGACCGAGTACCTGGAGATGCAGTCGCGTACGCATTATCTGGCGTATTACGATGCCTTGACGGGTCTGCCTAACCGGCGTCTGCTGATGGAATCCCTGGCGACCACCATAGAGGAAGACGGACAGAACAGGCAGTTCGGTGCGTTGATGGTCGTCGACCTCGATCATTTCCGGTTGGTGAACGATCTGCAGGGGCATGCCAGCGGCGACCAGCTGTTGATCAATGTGGCCGAACAACTCCGCCAGGCGTTGGATAAGGACGCCATGTTGGCGCGCTTCAGTAGCGACGAATTCGTGGTGCTGGTCAACCAGTTGGACCCGCAGCAGGAGGAGGCTGCCGCCAAGGCTGAGCGCATTGCACGGCAACTGATGACCACGATCCACCAATTGCGCAATAGTCGCTCGCTGCCCATCAGCGCGAGCCTGGGGTTGGCGCTTTTCAATGGCAAGTCGGGGTCGCTTGATGCGGTCCTGCAGCAGGCAGATATGGCGCTTCAGCAGGCCAAGGCGTCGGGCGGCAATACGCTGCGCTTTTTCAACCCCGACATGCAAGCCAGCGTGCTGGAACGGGCGAACCTGGAAGCCGACCTCCACCATGCCCTGGCTCGTCATGAACTGGAATTGCATTATCAGATTCAGGTGAACCACAAGGGCGTCACGACCGGCGTCGAAGCGTTGCTGCGCTGGTATCATCCGGCGCGTGGCTGGGTTTCGCCCGCCGAGTTTATACCGCTAGCCGAAGAAAGCGGCCTGATTATTCCCATTGGCGACTGGGTGTTGACCCAGGCCTGCCAGCAACTTGCCCAATGGTCGCAGCAAACCGCCTATGCACCGCTGACCCTTTCGGTCAATGTCAGTTCGGTTCAGTTCCAGCAGCCCGACTTTATCAACCTGGTGGAAAAACGCCTCGAGCAGACACAGGCACCTGCCAATCGGTTGGTACTGGAAGTCACCGAAAGTCTGCTGATGCGCGAGCCGACCCGTGTACGTCACACCATGCTCAGGTTGCGAGAACAGGGCGTTCGCTTTGCCTTGGATGATTTTGGTACGGGATATTCGTCTCTGAGTTATCTAAAACGGCTGCCTCTCGATGAGCTCAAGATCGATCAGTCGTTTATCCGTGAGTTGCTGACGGATAAGGCGGACGCTGCGATCGTCGATACCATTATTCTGTTAGCAGTGAGTTTGGGCTTGTTGGTAGTGGCCGAAGGCGTGGAAACCCAGGCCCAGTTGGACTGGTTAAAAGGCCATGGCTGCTATCGGTATCAGGGCTATCTGCTGGGTCACCCCAAGCCCATTGATGACCTGTTCAAAGAAAAAATGCCCCGCCGCTAAGCGCGGCAGGGCATCAATCATCAAAAACGCCGGGTGCGGCTAGCCAAACAGGGCGAAGCTTTCCGCATTCAGCCACATATGAACCAGGATACTGGCAACGTAACCCAGCAAAATGACCGGCGACCACCTCAGGTGGCCCATGAACGTATAGGAGCCGCGTGCCTGGCCCATGACGGCGACGCCCGCTGCGGAGCCAATCGACAGCAGGCTACCGCCGACCCCGGCGGTGAGGGTGATGAGCAACCAGTGCCCGTGCGACATCTCGGGCTCCATTGTCAGCACCGCAAACATGACCGGAATATTATCGACCACGGCAGAGACGACGCCGAGCACAATGTTGGCCGCCGTGGGGTTCCAGCCGAGATATAGCGCTTCCGAGAGCAGGCCGAGGTAGCCCATAAAGCCAAGTCCGCCCACACACATTACCACCCCGTAAAAGAACAGCAGGGTATCCCACTCGGCGCGCGCCACGCGATTGAAGACATCGAACGGCACGACGCTGCCCAGCTGCTCGAGCTTCTTGTTGTCGCCACGACGGCTGTAGCGCTCGCGCTTGCGCTCCAATGAGCGCGGCAGGCTGCGGCGCAGGTAATAGCCAAAAAACTGCAGATAGCCAAGACCCGTCATCATGCCCAGCACCGGTGGCAGGTGCAGCAGCGTATGGCAAAGTACGGCGGTGGTGATCGTCAGCAGGAAAAGCACCACAATGCGCCGCGCACCGCGCTTCATCCACACGTCTTCCTGCACGCTTTCCGGTTTCTTGTTGGGAATGAACAAGCTCATGATGACAGCGGGGATCAGGAAGTTGACCAGCGCCGGGAAGAACAGAATAAAGAAGTCCTGGAACGGCACGATGCCAGCCTGCCAGACCATCAGCGTCGTGATATCACCGAAGGGGCTGAAAGCCCCGCCCGCATTGGCGGCGACCACGATATTGATACATGCAACGTTGATGAAGCGCTTGTCGCCCTCTGCCACTTTGGTCACCACCGCACACATGAGCAGCGCCGTGGTCAGGTTGTCGGCAATCGGCGACAGAATGAACGCTAATCCACCCGTTAACCAGAAGAGCGAACGGTAATTGAAGCCCTTGCGCAGCATCCACGAACGCAGCGCATCAAACACCCGGCGCTCTTCCAGGGCATTGATATAGGTCATGGCCACCAGCAGGAACAGCATCAGCTCGGTGAACTCCAGGAGCGTCACACGGAAAGCATGCTCAGATGCCTCCGACATGCCGTTTTGGACATACACCCAGCCGATGAGGCTCCAGATAATACCGGCAGCGACCAGTACGGGCTTGGACTTGCGCATGTGGATTTTTTCTTCGGCCATTACCAGTGCATAGGCCATCACGAAAATGCCCAGCGCGAAAAAGCCGACGATGGACTGGGTAAGGTCGAGCTCACCGGTCACGGCTGAAACGGCAGGGCTGAACACCAGCAGCAAGGCGGCCAACAAAAAAAGCCAGCGACGATCAAATCGTGGCTGGCATGGGGGGCGAAAAAAAGGCATGACGATGCGTTTCCTTTCGTTTGGATTATTGGAAGGATTTATAAGCCGCGTCAGTCTATCAGTCTGTATTGCGATGCAATATGTAATAAAAGCGAATGAAATTAGCGCTTCTTATCCACCAACGATTATTTTTTAGCAAATTAATCGTTTAGGTAATAGTAAAGTGGTGAATATTGCGGTTCATATCCCGCTGATCAAGGTGAAGCTCAACATGAGATAAATGATGTAGCCTATTAACAATAAAGCCCCCTCCAGGCGCGATAGCCGCATACCGGTATATAGAAACAGCACCAGTAGGCCCGCCGCACCCAGCATCACCCACTGGTCGAACAGGTTCACACGCGCAGCAATGGGCAGCGGCTGTAAAAACGCCGAAATACCCAAAATGCCGAGAATATTGAAGATGTTGCTACCCAGAATGTTGCCCACGGCAACATCCGCATGACGCCGTAAAGCGGCGATTACCGACACGGCCATTTCCGGCAGAGAGGTGCCTACGGCGACAATGGTCAGGCCAATGACTGCTTCTGAAATGCCCATCGCCTGGGCCAGACCGATCGCGCCATAAAGTAATAGCTGAGACCCGCCGATCAGTAGGCCAAGACCCAGCGCCAGCGCAATGATGATCCCTATAGACGTTCTAGGCAGCGCGTTCAGCTCATCCGCTTCTGAGGCATGCATCTGGGCGGCGGGGATCGTCTGCTGGCGCTCGCTGAGATAAGCCCAAACGAGATAGCTGACCAGCCCGGCCAGGAAGATACCCGCGTCAATGCGCCCCAAGGCGCCCCCGAACGCCAGGCCGATAAACAGCAAGCTGGCTGCCACCATGACGACACCGTCCCGGCTGAGCGCCTTGGGTTGCACGGTCATGGGGCAGATGATGGCACACAGCCCCAGGATTAATAAGATATTGCCGATATTACTGCCGACGATGTTGCCTACGGCAATATCCGGCTGTTGGTTCATGGCCGCGTGTATCGATACCACCAGCTCGGGAGCAGAGGTGCCAAACCCCACAACCACTAACCCGGTCAATAACGGAGAGACGCCCGCCCGCCGTGCGCCTGCTACGGCGCCCCGTATCAGCGCCTCGCCTCCCAGGGTTAAAAAGCCTATCCCTATCAATAAGCTTAAAGCATACAGCATGTACCATTTCCTTCTGATATTGGCCCGAAATCGTCGGACGTTGGCATAACATAGCGGAGAGTATCGGTCTCTGCCTAATGATTTTTATATCGGTGGCAACGAGATCCAGTTAGTTGACATTTATTATGTTATAACATAATTTAAAGCCGCTATTTTGAGCCTGTTTCTGACCAAGGGAATACATCGACATGTTGAAGACGTATCGTCAAAAAGTGATTTTATTGGCCCTGAGCACCGTGCTGATGGCGGGGGTGCAAAATGGGTATGCCAAGGACCATGACCATTCGCACGATCATGACCATTCGCACGATCATGACCATGCTCACGACCACGACCACGACCACGACCACGACCACGACCACAGCCATGACAGCGATATCTATGCAGGCTACTTTGATGACGAGCAAGTAAAGGATCGGGCTCTTTCAGACTGGGAAGGTGAATGGCAGTCCGTCTACCCCTACCTGGAAGATGGGACGCTGGACGAGGTGTTTGCGCATAAAGCATCGGAAGGCGATAAAACGGCTGAAGAGTACAAGGCGTATTACGATACAGGGTATCAAACGGACGTGGATCGTATCGTGATTGAAGGGCAAAACGTGACCTTTCATGAAGATGGCGCGCAGCGTACGGGGGAGTATCAGTACGATGGCTATGAGATATTGACCTACGAGGCTGGCAACCGCGGTGTACGCTTTATCTTTGAGCTGGAAGAGCCATCTGACGACCTTCCTCACTATATCCAGTTCAGTGATCACAGTATCTATCCCACCGATGCGTCCCACTTCCATCTCTACTGGGGCGATGACCGTGAAGCGCTGCTGGAAGAGGTCACTAACTGGCCGACGTACTACCCTTCAGCGCTGGATGGTGATGAGATCGTCGATGAAATGCTGGCGCACTGATGTCGGTGGTCAAGACGGTCCTCTGCCTTCTGACAGGTTCGGCAATGTGAAAAAGCGCTGGCAGAAATGCCAGCGCTTTGCTTGTATGGGGCGAAACGAAAGCTGCGAAGAGTCGACCCATGATGCCCTATTGGTCTTTATCAAGCGCAATACCTTCATTTGCACGTTTGCTGGGGATCGGGCTTTTGGTCTCGAGCAGTTGGGTAACCGCAGACACGGGATGCGCTAACCCGACAACCCAGTTAGCGCTAACGGAATGTTCGGCGCAGGCGTATCAATCGGCCGATGATGAGCTTAACGAAGCGTATCAGTCACTTGTCAGCAAACTGGAGGCAAGTCCAGCAACGCTCGAAAAACTGCGCGTTGCCCAGCGGGCCTGGATAAGCTTTCGCGATGCCGAATGCACGCTCGAGAGCAGTGGCGTAGAAGGCGGCAGCGCGCAGCCCATGGTCCGTAACGGCTGCCTTGCCACGCTGACCAAGCAGCGCACGGAGCGGCTGCGCGAGCATGCGCAATGCGAAGAGGGCGATCTGAGCTGCCCGCGCTAATGACACACACTATTAATGCGGTGTAAGGGCTACAGAAACAAAAAAAGCACCCATAGGTGCTTGATTTGAAGGGGTGTCTGGTGGAGGCGGCGGGAATTGAACCCGCGTCCGCCAGCACTCGCCCATTGGCTCTACATGCTTAGATTTCGTCTTTTGCTTTAACTCGGCTGACTCCGACGATCAGGATTCAGCCTCGCGAGTCTTCTAAGGTTTAACGGTTGACGAGAAGACACCGCCAACCGCGGTCCTATCAGCTTTAGCTCGTATCCCCTCAACGATGGATAGGCACATCGCCTTGGGGCCGGACAAGAAGCTACCAGCTTACGCTGCTAGCGCGCCCTGAGCATAGTTTTCGTCGTTTGCGACTATTTTTCGTGATGTGGTATTTACGAGATACATCACACTCTCGGCATGCACCGCAGGGGTTGTCACCGGCGTCGAAACCATGTCGCCCCCTTAGTTACCTAAGCATTCTAACGTGCTCACCCAGAATTGACCAGCTATGCCTTGTTATGTTCCCGCATGATTCTCCCTTTTTGACGATTCCAGTCACGGTCCTTCTCGGTGGCCCGCTTATCGTGGATTTTCTTGCCGGTCACCAGGGCCAGTTCGCACTTCACCTTGTTGCGCTTCCAGTAAAGCTTCAGGGGAACGCAGGTATGGCCTTTGTCCTGAGTCACCGAGAAGATCTTGGCAATTTCTTTGCGATGCAGGAGCAATTTTCGCGTCCGCGTAGGGTCGGCGATTTCATGGGTGCTCGCGGTGTTCAGCGGCATGATATGGCTACCCAGCAGCCACGCTTCGCCATTGCGAACTAAAATATAGGTGTCTGTTAACTGCCCTTTGCCTGCGCGAAGGCTTTTGACTTCCCAGCCTGCCAGCGATAGACCCGCTTCGAAGGTTTCATTGATATGATACTCAAAGCGTGCCTTCTTGTTTTGCGCGATAACGCTGCTGGTAGGGCCTTTGCTCTTACCTTTTTTCGTGGCCATGAAACCTCATATTCGATCTGTCTGTGACACCCCCTTCGTTATGTGGGGAGGCATGATACCATTCAAGGTCTTAACTATGATTCCCATGATACGCCTTGGGCACTGTGAAGTCAGCGGAGAGGTCAATGCCAACCGTCAATCGTTCCGCCTTGGTGCGGCACACCCCGAAACAAATGTTCGATCTTGTCAACGACTTCGAACGCTATCCAGAGTTCCTGCCGGGCTGTCGGCGTGCGCGTTTGCTTGAGCACGACGACGATCATTTGATCGGCGAAATGACCCTGGGACGCGCCGGCGTTGAGCAATCGATCACTACCCGCAACGACCTATTTGCTCCCGAACGTATTGAAATGTCCTTGGTTAGCGGCCCTTTCAAGCGATTGAAAGGGCGCTGGCAATTCATTCCGATGGGGGATGGTGCCTGCAAGGTGAGCCTGGACATGGAGTTTGAATTTGCCAACCGGCTGTTGGGCATGGCATTCGGCAGGTTGTTCCAGCAGATTGCCGGGCAGTTAGTGGATGCCTTTACCCGCCGCGCCGACGAGATCCATGGACGATGACACCCTTGCCATCGAGGTGGCGTTTGGTCTCCCGCACAAACAACGCCTGGTCGCACTGAGCGTGCCGCCGGGGACGACGGCACGTGAAGCTGTCGCCCTGGCAGATTTGCCCCACCTTTTCCCCGAGCTGGCCCCGGAAACGTTTGAAAACGCACCACTGGGCATTTTTGGTCAGGCGCTACGCGACCCATCCCAGTATCAGGTGGCGCCCGGCGATCGGGTGGAGGTTTATCGGCCACTGCTCATCGACCCCAAGGCCGCTCGCCGCGAACGTGCAAAACGTCAGGCGAGCGGGAGCGCCGATAAAGGCGAGTAGCCGCACGATCAATTGGTGGTGCTGGGCGTCGTGTTTTGCCTCGGCTCGTTAGGAATCGCCTCAGTGGGGTCGGTTGTGTCCGGCGCCGGGCCGCCAGTGCTGTCGGCCTCCAGAGGGATGTCCTTGGAGAAATCGCCTTCCTGATCGATATTGGCAAGCCGTCCCTGGTCATCAAACGTCAGCGTGACACGCCGCTGCTCAACGCCCGCGTAAGCTTTGTCGAGCCGGAACACGTAATCCCACTCGCTAGCATCAAAGGGGGCTTCAAGCAGTGGGCGGCCCATCACATAGGTCACCTGTTCCTGGGTCATCCCTGGTTGCAGTTGGTCGACCATTTCCTCGGTGACCAGGTTGCCTTGCGGGATGTCGCGTTTATACACGCCAACGTAGCTACAGCCGCTGATCACGGCAATGGAGACGGAAAGCGTAATGATTCGAGTCAATTTTTGCATTTGAGCCTATTCTTCACTATCGTGGTTTCGGTCGATCATACCCGACCTAACCTGTTACTGCGAAGAGCAACCATGGCCGATAAGAACCATGAATTACGTAAAGCCGGGCTGAAAGTGACCCTGCCGCGCGTCAAAATCCTGCAGATTCTCGAAACTGCATCGGGTCAGCACCACCTTAGCGCAGAAGAAGTGTATAAAACACTGATAGATGCGGGCGAAGATGTGGGGCTGGCAACTGTCTACCGTGTGCTGACTCAGTTCGAGTCAGCGGGCCTCGTGATTCGTCATAATTTCGATGGCGGCCACGCGGTATTCGAGATGACGCAAGAAGACCACCATGACCACATGGTGTGTCTGGAAAGCGGTGAAATCGTCGAGTTCGTTGACGAGATCATTGAGCGACGCCAGCAAGAAATCGCTGAAGAGCACGGCTATGAATTAGTTGACCATGCGTTGGTGTTATACGTGCGCCCCCGAGGATCGGACGTAACACGCCAGGACAGCGGGCCAACTAATAAGAAATAGGGGTTAACCCTAGCTCGGGCTTTGATGCACGCCCCAATGCCTCTAGGCTGCCTGGCTTAAATACCAGGCGGCCTAGGGGCGTTTTATTGCGCGCTTGAAATACACGGTTGCCCAGCAGCCCTTCGACCCGCCATCGTCAGTGGGGCTGGCGCTGGCTGGCATTGAGCATTTCACGGGCATGGGCCAGGGTTTGGTCCGAGAGTTTGACGCCGCCCAGCATGCGAGCCAGTTCGCTGACTCTGCCCTGTTCATCCAGCAGGGCCATGTGCGTCAGGGTGGTATCGCGCCGGGCGTGTTTCTCAATGTGCAGGTGCTGGTGAGCCTGGGCGGCCACCTGAGGCAGGTGGGTGACCGTCATTACCTGGCCGTTTTCACCCAGCTTGCGGAGCAGCTGGCCGACAATCTCGGCGGTAGCACCGGAAACCCCGACGTCCACTTCATCAAACACCAGGCTTGGGATGGTGGAGTGGGACGCGGCGACGACCTGAATCGCCAGGCTGATGCGCGAAAGCTCACCGCCAGAGGCTACTTTGGTGAGCGGTCTGGCGGGCTGCCCGGGGTTGGCGCTGATTAAAAAGTGAACCTGATCGAGGCCTTCTGCCGCCGGTGTCTCTCGGGGCGTGACCTCCACTTCAAAGCGCGCCTTGCCCATGGCCAGGAAGCTTAGCTGCTGCTGGACCTCCTTCCCCAAACGGACGGCGGCTTTCTGACGACCCTCGCTGAGGTGCTTGGCGTCACGTCGATAGCGCTCGCGAAGTTCCGCTACCTGGGCGCCCAGGGCTTCGATGTCGTTCTCGCTGTTATCCAGCTCGGCGACTTCCCGGCTCAGTTCCGCATGCAGTGCGCAGACTTCTTCCGGTGCCACATGGTGCTTGCGAGCAATACGGTGCACGTCCGCTAAACGCTCTTCCACCCACGCCAGGCGCTCGGGGTCGAGTTCGGTGGTGCTGGCGAGGCGGTTGAGCTCGCTGGCGGCCTCTTCGACCTGAATGCGCGCGTCGCTGAGCATCGCCAGGGTGTTGGCCAGCGTGCCCTTGTCGCTGCCCGGCAAGGCGCTTAAATGTGTATAAGCCTGGTTGAGCAGCGACAGTGCCCCGCCCTCATCGCTGGCGCAGCAGTCAGCGGCAAACTGCGTTTCGCGGAGTGTTTCATCGGCGTGGGCAAGGGAGTGTTGTTCTTCTTCAAGGGTTTGCAGTTCGCCTTCAGCAAGGCCCAACTGATCGAGCTCCTCCACCTGGTAGCGCAGCAGCTGCCGTTTGGCTTCTACCTCGCTGCCGGCTTCCTTGCGCTGCTTGAGGCGGCGGTTGGCGCTGCGCCAGTCACGGTACGTCTCGGCCAGCTGCTGGGCGGTGTCGCGAAGGCCCGCATAATCGTCGAGAAGTGCGAGATGGGTTTCTTCGCGCATCAGCGCCTGGTGGGCATGCTGGCCGTGAATCTGCACCAGATGTTCCCCAAGCGATTTTAGGTCGCTGATCGTGGCCGGTTGTCCATTGATCCATGCCTTGGAGCGCCCGCTTGCCGTTACCACCCGCCTTAACAGGCATTCGTCGTTGGGCAGTTCGCGGCTGCCGAGCCACTCGCTGGCCGCGGGTAAATGCTGAATATCAAAACGCGCCGATAGATCAGTGCGTTCGCTGCCGTGGCGGACGCTGCCTGCGTCGGCGCGCTCGCCCAGGCAAAGGCCCAGTGCGCCCAGCAGAATCGATTTGCCTGCCCCGGTCTCGCCGGTAATGGCGGTCATGCCATGGGTCAGGTCGAGTTCCAGGTGCTCAACGATCGCGTAATCTCGAATGGCAAGCTGAGTCAGCATGAGGGCCTCCTGAGGCGCAGCGGAACGAGCGTAGTCAATGCGTCTGAATATTGTTGTTTTATACAGTAGTCGAAAACGCGCTTCAATGCCCACTTGAGATGGCTTTTATGGTCCCCATATACGGTGCATAGCCAATTTACGTCGCTACTTATTATTTGGGCGTACCGCACGCCCCTCGAACGTTGCAGGAGCAAGGCATGGCAAAAGAATCGCAAACCCCGATGGATGACGAGCTGGCTCGCCAGGAGCAGGAATCAGAGACGCCGGAACAGGAATCTGAGGATCGCCTGGTTGAAGGTGAGCTGGAAGGCCTTATTAATGACGATGAGGCCGTTGTCGATCGTGTCGACGACGAGGCTGAAGTCGATGTTCTGGCCGCCAAGGTGCAGGACCTGGAGCAGCGTCTGGCAGAAGCCAAGGATCAGTCGCTCAGAGAAGCCGCCGAAGCGCAAAATGTGCGCCGCCGGGCGGAGCAGGAAGCTGAGAAGGCCCGCAAATTCGCCCTGGAAAAGTTTGTGAAAGAGCTTCTGCCGGTCATCGACAGCCTGGAAAAAGCGCTTGAGTCGATGCAGGAAGATGCCTCCGAGGTGCATCGCGAAGGGGTCTCGATGACCCTGAAGATGCAGCTCGATGTGCTGAGCAAGTTTGGCGTTGAAAGCATCGATCCCCAGGGTGAGCCGTTTGACCCTCAGGTTCACGAAGCCATGGCGATGGTGCCGAACCCTGAGCAGGAGCCGAATACGGTCATGGAGGTCATGCAGAAAGGCTACTTGCTGAACGGACGTCTGGTTCGCCCGGCCATGGTCGTGGTCAGTCAGAAAGCGAATGAGTCATAACGCAGTAAAGGCCTAAAAAGGGCCTTGAAAAGTCTCAGGTGGCCCCCAGATAAAGGGGCAACCCCGCGGGAAATCCCGCTACCAGTTTGATGTATTGAAACAACCGAATACGAGGTTCTTATTATGGGACGCATTATTGGTATTGATTTGGGCACCACAAACTCTTGTGTATCGGTGCTCGATGGCGACAGTGCAAAAGTCATTGAAAACGCAGAAGGTGGCCGTACCACACCGTCCATCATCGCGTACACCGAAGACGGTGAGACGCTCGTTGGTCAGGCCGCCAAGCGCCAGGCGGTCACCAACCCCGAAAATACGCTTTATGCCATCAAGCGTCTGATCGGCCGTCGTTTTAAAGACGACGTTGTCCAGAAAGACATCAAGATGGTGCCGTACAAGATCATTGAAGCCGATAACGGTGATGCCTGGGTAGAAGTGAAAGGCCAGAAAATGGCACCGCCGCAGGTGAGCGCGGAAGTGCTCAAGAAAATGAAGAAGACGGCAGAAGACTACCTCGGTGAAACCGTCACCGAAGCGGTTATCACCGTACCGGCCTACTTCAACGACAGCCAGCGCCAGGCCACCAAGGACGCAGGCCGCATCGCCGGTCTGGAAGTCAAGCGTATCATCAACGAGCCGACTGCCGCGGCGCTTGCCTATGGCATGGACAAGTCACGCGGTGACAAGACCATCGCGGTATACGACCTGGGTGGCGGTACTTTTGATATTTCGATCATCGAAGTGGCTGATGTCGACGGTGAAACCCAGTTTGAAGTGTTGGCCACCAACGGCGACACCTTCCTGGGCGGCGAAGACTTTGACCTGGCGCTGATCAACTATCTGGTGGACCAGTTCAAGTCCGACAGCGGCATCGACCTGTCCGGCGACAATCTGGCCATGCAGCGTCTGAAAGAAGCGGCCGAGAAAGCCAAGATCGAGCTTTCCAGCGCTCAGCAGACCGATGTCAATCTGCCCTACATTACGGCCGATAACACCGGTCCGAAGCACCTGAACGTGAAAGTGACCCGCGCCAAGCTCGAGTCACTGGTAGACGACCTGGTGCAGCGTTCCATGGAGCCGTGCAAGGTGGCCCTGAAAGATGCTGGCCTGTCGGCGTCTGAAATCGACGACGTGATCCTGGTCGGTGGTCAGACCCGCATGCCGCTGGTTCAGCAGAAAGCCGCTGAGTTCTTCGGCAAGGACGCACGCAAAGACGTCAACCCGGACGAAGCCGTGGCCGTCGGTGCAGCGATCCAGGGCGGCGTTCTGGGCGGTGACGTGAAAGATGTGCTGCTCCTCGACGTGACGCCGCTGACCCTGGGTATCGAAACTCTGGGTGGCGTGATGACACCGCTGATCGAGAAGAACACCACCATCCCGACCAAGAAGACGCAGACCTTCTCCACGGCGGATGACAACCAGACGGCGGTCACCATCCACGCCGTCCAGGGTGAGCGCAAGCAAGTGTCGCAGAACAAGTCGCTGGGTCGCTTCGACCTTGCCGATATTCCACCGGCGCCGCGCGGTGTGCCGCAGATCGAGGTGGCCTTCGACCTGGATGCCAACGGCATCCTGAACGTCTCCGCGAAAGACAAGGCGACCGGCAAGGAGCAGTCGATCGTCATCAAGGCGTCCAGCGGCTTGAGCGAAGAAGAGATCGAGCAGATGGTACGCGATGCCGAAGCCCACGCTGACGAAGACAAGAAATTCGAAGCGCTGGTGCAGTTGCGTAACCAGGCGGACGGCATGATCCATGCCACCCGCAAAACGTTGGAAGAAGCCGGTGACAAGGCAACCGATGATGAGAAACAGTCCATCGAGACTGCGATCAGCGAACTGGAAGAAGCCACCAAGGGCGACGATCAGGAGTTGATCCAGCAGAAACTTGACGCGCTCACGGAAGCCTCCGGTCAACTGGCGCAGAAGATGTACGCCGAACAGGCAGAGGGCGCTGAGCAGCCGGGTCAGGAAGGTGCTGACCAGGCCAACGCCAAGCCCGATGAAGACGTGGTCGACGCCGAGTATGAAGAAGTCAACGACGATCAGAAAAAGCAGTAAGTGCTCTTTCTGACGAGGTAGGCGGCGACGCGGGGGGCAACTCCCGCGTTGCTGTTTCCACGTCCAAGACGCACAAGGCTTGATGTGTCGTTAAATACTGTGTCTTAAATACTCTGTCGTTAACACTATGTCGTTAACACATAGTTAAATGTGCAGTTGAATGCGTAGCTAACCAAGAGGCGTAGGACCCATGTCCCAACGCGATTATTATGAAATCCTGGGTGTCGACAAAGGGGCTGATCAGAAAGAGATCAAGAAAGCCTACCGTCGCCTTGCGCAAAAATATCACCCTGACCGCAACCCGGAAGACGATACCGCGGCGGAAAAATTCCGCGAAGTGTCGGAAGCCTACGAAGTCCTGACCGACAGCGAAAAACGTGCGGCCTACGACCAGTTTGGTCATGCCGGCGTAGACGGCCAGGGCGGAGGCTTTGGTGGCGGTGGTTTCGGCGGCGGTGGCGCTGGCGATTTCAGCGACATCTTCGGCGATGTGTTTGGCGATATTTTCGGCGGTGGCGGCGGTCGTCGTCGTGGTCCCAATGCTCCGGCGCGCGGTTCTGACCTGCGCTACAACCTGGAACTGGATCTGGAAAATGCCGTTGCCGGTACCACGGTTGATATCCGTGTGCCACGGCATATCGAATGCGACCGCTGTGACGGCGGTGGCGCCGAGCCGGGGTCAAGCAAGGACACCTGCCCCACCTGCCATGGTCACGGCCAGGTGCGTATGCAGCAGGGCTTTTTTGCAGTTCAGCAAACCTGCCCGACCTGCCATGGCTCAGGCCAGCACATCAAGGTGCCGTGTCACAAGTGTAACGGCGAAGGGCGCGTGCGCGAGACCCGGACACTGTCGGTGAAAATCCCACCGGGTGTGGATACCGGCGACCGTATCCGCCTGAACGCGGAAGGCGAAAGTGGTATCAATGGCGGCCCACCCGGCGACCTGTACGTCCAGGTGGCCATCAAGCCGCACCATATCTTCCAGCGTGACGGCAAGCACCTGCAATGTGACGTGCCGATCAACTTCGTCGATGCGGCATTGGGCGGTGAGCTGGAAGTGCCGACGCTCGATGGCCGAGTGAAGCTGAAGATTCCGCCGGAAACCCAAACCGGCAAGATGTTCCGGCTCAAGGGCAAGGGCGTCAAACCGGTTCGCGGTGGTGTCCCTGGTGATCTGCTGTGCAAAGTCGTGGTGGAAACGCCCGTCAAGCTCAGCGAGGAGCAGAAGCGTCTGCTGCGCCAGTTCCAAGAAAGCCTGGAAGGCAGCAACAGCCATCACTCACCCAAGAAAACCGGCTTCTTCGACAGCGTGAAGAAGTTTTTTGAAGAGATGAAGCCGTAATGCCGGACTAATGGCATTAGTCGGCGGTTAAGCTCAAAACCCTCGGTTCGCCGGGGGTTTTTGCTGTATGGGGAGTGCTGCGCATCATGAATAACCTCCAGGATAGGCCCGTAACAGGGATTTTGCTCAGGGTTCTGTCAGGTCTGCTGTTTACCGGCATGCTGGTCAGCATCAAGGCGGTCAGCGACGCCGTGCCGGTCGGCCAGTCGGTGTTTTTCCGCTCGCTGTTCGCGCTGTTGCCGATCATGGTGTTTCTCGTCCTGCGCCATGAATTTCCCCGCGGCCTGGCAACGCGTCGCCCACTGGGCCATGCCCTGCGATCGGGGTTGGGGGCGGCGGCGATGTTTGCGTCCTTTGCGGCGGTTGCGTTGTTGCCGGTTGCCGAGGCCACGCTGCTTGCCCAATTGACGCCGGTATTCATGGCGGTGGGCGGGATATTGCTGCTGGGTGAACGGTTTTCGCTCTATCGGGCGGGGGCTATTGTGCTGGCCCTTGGCGGGATGGCGGTGTTGGTGTTGCCGGGGCTGAGTGCGGACGGGGCGGATGGGCAGGTGGCTGGCTATGCGCTAGGCGCGCTCAGTGCCCTGTTAACGGCAGGGGCGCTGTTGACCGTTCGGCGGATTTCACGCACGGAAACGGCGGCTTCCATCGCGTTCTACTTTATTCTGGTGTCGTCGCTGGCGGGACTTGCAACCCTGCCTCTTGGCTGGGCGGCGCTTAGCCCGACGGAGTTTGGGTTGCTGGTGCTCTCGGGCCTGTTTGGCGGGGCGGCGCATATCGCGATGACGCTGGCGTTACGCTACGCGGAAGCGTCCCGCCTGGCGCCCTTTGAGTATATTGCCCTGGTTTGGCCCGTGTTGGCGGATTGGGTGCTGTTCGGGATACCTGTCTCGAGTGCTTTTCTGCTGGCACTCCCGCTGATGCTGAGCGGGGTGGCGCTGGCCGCCATGGAAGGGCGGCGGCTTAAATGGCCTCTTCGACGATAAGCTGCGGGCTGCCTTTCGAGCAGGGCTCGATCCGCGCATTGACGTGGTAAACGGATTGCAGCAGCGAAGGCGTGATGACGTCCTCCGTGGGGCCGCAGGCAATCAGGCGGCCGTGTTCGAGGACCATGGCGGCATCGCTGAAGCGCAGCGCATGGCCCAGGTCGTGCAACGCCACCAGAATGAGCATCTGGCGCTCGTCGGCCAGCCGCCGTAGCACGCCAAGCAGGCTGATCTGGCGGTTTAGGTCGAGCGCCGAGGTGGGCTCATCGAGCATCAGGATCTCGGGCTCCTGCACCAGCGCCTGGGCGGCGCTGACCAGTTGGCGCTGTCCACCGCTCAGGTCGCCGATATCACGCTCGCCAAGGGCGGCAATGTTCAATTCCTCAAGGGCGCGGTCAACCTGGGCCAGATCCTCGCTTTGCACTTTCAGGCTGCGCCCCTGCATGCGCGCTAACAGCACTGACTCATACACCGTCAGTACCGCCCTTGCTCCCGTGTCCTGAGGCATGTAGGCCACTGGGCGCTCGGCGCTGGTGCCGCTGATAGTGACCTCGCCGTCACCTTTCAATAGCCCCAGGATGCGCCGAAAAAGGGTCGACTTACCGGCGGCGTTAGGCCCCAGCAGGGCGACTATCTGTCCACCCTGAAAGGGCGGTGTCGTGATGTCCTGGATAATGGGGTTACGCCCGTAACGGGCGGAAACATGAGTCAGCTGTAGGGTTACCATGACGCCTTCTTGTGGTTAAGCACGAGAAATAGAAAGAAGGGAATGCCCACGAGTGAGGTGATGATACCAATGGGGATGATGGTGCCGGGGATGATGATTTTGGAAATCACGGACCCCACGGAAAGAATCAGCGCGCCACACAGCGCCGAGCCGGGCAGGAAGAAGCGCTGGTCCTCGCCTAAAAGAATGCGTGCAATGTGCGGCCCGACCAGGCCAATAAAGCCGATGGTGCCCACAAACGCCACCGCAATCGCGGCCAGTAGCGATACCAGCACCAATACTTCCAGTCGCAGCGCACGGGGATTCACGCCCATGCTTTCGGCCTTGGCGTCGCCCAGTCGCATGGCGGTGAGCGCCCAGCCGTGACGCGCCAGCAGCGGCATCACCATGGCCAGCACGCTCAGTGCGATCCAGAATTTCGGCCAGGTCGCTTTGGTCAGGCTGCCCATGGTCCAGAACACCACCGCCGCCACGGCCTGCTGGCTGGCGAAGAACTGGATCAGCGCCATCAGCGAGTTGAAGATGAACACCATTGCGATGCCCAGCAGTACGATGGTCTCCACCGTCACGCCGCGCTTGAGGCTGAGCGCATGGATGAGAAAGGCGGTGACCATGGCCATCAGGAACGCATTGATGGGCACCACGTACTCGATGGCGGCGGGGATGATGGCGACACCAAAGGCTAGCCCCAGGGCGGCACCAAAGCTTGCCCCCGCCGAAATGCCCAGTGTGAAGGGGCTGGCCAGCGGGTTGCTCAGGATGGTTTGCATCTGCGCCCCGGCGATGGAAAGGCTCGCGCCTACCACCAGCGCCATCAGGGCCACCGGCATGCGGATTTCCCAGAGAATCACCCGGGCCTGCTGGCTGACGCTGTCAGGGGTAAACAGCGCGGCCATGACCTCGCCCAGGCTATAGCGCGCAGGGCCGAGGGCAAGGTCGACGCATAGGCTGAAGAAGAGCGCGACGACCAGCGCCGCCAGAATCATCTGGCGACGAAATACCTGGCTGCGATAAAAGGCGCGCCCCTGTGAATTCGGCACGTCAGGTGTTGTCGCGATGCTTTCAGTCGTCATTCAGGGATAACCAGTAGCCGGGTTCGTAGTCGATGGGCAAAAAGCGATCGTGCAGTTCCGCCATGGTGGCTTCCGGGTCCAGGTCGGCAAACAGGTCAGGGTGCAGCCACTTCGCCAATTGCTGGATGGCGACAAAATAATAGGGGCTGTTGTAGAACTGGTGCCAGATAGCGTGGAAGTTATCCGATTCGACCGCCTGAATGCCGGTCATGGCGGTGCGCTCGGTGAGAGCCTCGAGCTTGGCCCGCGCTTTATCCATGTCAGCGCCAGGCCCGACGCCGACCCAATCACCGCCCGGCACGTAGGCATCCCAACTGCCGCCGGTCACCACCACATGGTCTGGGTCAGCAGCGATAATCTGCTCGGGGTTCAATGTACCGAAGGTGTTGGGGATGATATCCGCAGCAATGTTGGTGCCGCCCGCCAGGGTCACATATTCGCCAAAGTTGGCAGGGCCAAAGCTCATACAGCACTCGTCCGAGTAGCCGCCTGCCCGGTCGATGAAGACGCTGGGACGCTCGGGGTCGGCCTGCTCGATGACATCCGTAACCCTTGCCAGCTGTTCCTCGGCGAAGGTGATGAATTCCTCGGCGGCGGCTTCATCGCCCATCAGCTTGCCGATGATGCGCATTGAGGGAATGGTGTTTGCGATGGGGTCTTCACGGAAATCGACGTAGACGATAGGAATGTCGAGCTCGGCCAGTTTATCGTCATAGCCAGCATCCTCGGTGGCGGCTTTGGCTTCAATGTTCATCATTACCACGTCGGGGGTAAGCGATGCTGCCTGCTCGACATCGAAGGTGCCGTCTTTGAAGCCGCCAAAGGTCGGGATGGCTTCCATCTCAGGGAAGCGTTCAAGATAGCGGGCATAGTTATCGGGGTCGGCTTGGGAAAAATCCTCCCGCCAACCCACCACATGCGCAAAGGGGTCCTCCGGTTCCAGTAGGCCCACCAGGTAGATCTGCCTGCCTTCACCCAGGATAACCCGCTCAACGGGTGCGTCTAACGTGACGTCGCGACCGGCAACGTCGGTCACGGTAATCTCATCAGCGGAGGCGGCAAAGCTCAATGCAGACAGTGCACCAAACAGCCATTTTGAAAAGTGGGTAGCCATGCGCATTCTTGTTCCCAGTCGTTAGATGGAGTTAATGGGGTGGGGTAGCACTACTTGCCGACGCAGTGGGGCCCGAATTGTGAGACGCTCTGCGTTTAATTCCTATTTGCAATAGAGATAATTATCGTGGAAACGGCGGCGGCTGTCGAGAGTGGGCATCCCGGTAACGTCTCGTCACGCCCGGGGGCAAACGCTGCTTGGCACTTATTGCTGCGCGCATTAGGCTAGTAGGTACTCACTTGCCACTTCTTTTGGAGAAAGCAGCATGCCGCTATCCCGTGCTGAAATCACGACGTCCTCTGGCGAGCGCTTGATGAATCGCTTGTGCAAGCACTGGGCGCACGAGTTTGAGGTCGAGCATCTGGAGCAAGAAGCCAAAATCACCTTTGCTTCCGGCACTTGCCTGATGCGAGCCGATGACGAAACCTTGACGGTGGCAATCGAAACACTGGAGGAAGGCCACCTGGATGAACTGGAAGGTATCGTGGAGCGGCACCTTGTGCGTATGGCCGGTGATGAAAACCTGGTCATCATTTGGGAAAACTGAGCGAGGCCCGGCGTCGAATAGGGCGGTGGGTCTGTTATAATCGCCTGCCCATATTCCTTCTATATTGATGCATTAGACCACTTAGCGCAGGAGTTTCCATGACTCGAGTTGCCATTGTTGGCGTCGCTGGCCGGATGGGCCGCACACTGGTAAACGCTGTTGAACAAGAGGCTGACGCCACGCTGGCCGGTGGTATCGTCGAGCCAGGCAGCTCCCTGGCGGGTGCCGATATTGGCGAGCTGGCAGGGCTTGGCAAGCGGGGCGTTACGGCGGTGGATTCGCTGGAGGCCATCGTGGACGATTTCGATGTACTGATCGATTTCACTGCACCGCAGGTGACCCTGGCCAACCTGGCGTTCTGCGCCAAGCATGGCAAGCGCATCGTGATTGGTACCACGGGTATGAATGATGATCAGCTGGCTCAGCTGGATAGCTACCGTGATGACGTTGCGATGGTGTTTGCGCCCAATATGAGCGTGGGCGTCAACCTCACCCTGAAGCTATTGGAGACCGCCGCCAAGGCGCTGGGCGATGAGGGCTACGATATTGAAGTTATCGAGTCCCACCATCGCCATAAAGTGGATTCACCGTCGGGCACCGCCATCAAGATGGGCGAAGTGGTTGCGCAAAGCCTGGACCGCACGCTAAAAGAGCACGGCGTGTTTGAGCGGGTGGGGCAGTGCGGTCCGCGCACCGATAAAGAGATTGGTTTCGCCACCGTTCGCGCAGGCGATATCGTCGGCGAGCATACGGTGATGTTTGCCACTGAAGGCGAGCGTATCGAAATTACCCATAAGGCCTCCAGCCGCATGACCTTTGCCAAAGGTGCGGTGCGCGCGGCGCGTTGGGTCGCGGGTAAAGAGAACGGCCGCTACGATATGCAGGATGTGCTGGCGTTGAACTAGATAAGCCGCGCGCCTGCGATAGGGTCGTCCGGTCACTGAGGGGGTAGTCTTGGGCCAGAAATTCCTGTAACATTCCAAAAATTTTGGCCGAGTGGCTGCCTTCAGGCGGCAAAATGTCTGCAGCGAAAGCACCGCGCTTGTTGCACTGGCCCCAGATTAGAGAGATAGCTAATCGCTGCACCATGACGGTTAGCCATGGATGAGAACAACAAGCGGGATGAAACCGATTTTTATCGGCGTCATCCCGCTTTTTTACGGCCGTTGTTTTAATGGCGACAGCTTCAATGACGATAGTTTTTAAACAATGAGCGTCGTGGATAATGAAGAAATTGCTGAGCCTGCGCCCACAGGCTCCCACCAGTCTGGGAGGATCTTGTTTTGAATAGCCCCGCATTGAGCAAACCCGCAATACTGGCTCTGGAAGATGGCAGTGTCTTCCACGGGACCGCCATTGGCGCGGATGGCGTCACAAGCGGTGAGGTGGTGTTCAATACAGCCATGACCGGCTACCAGGAAATCCTCACCGACCCATCCTATACCCGCCAAATCGTTACGCTCACCTACCCGCATATCGGCAATACCGGCACCAACAGTGAAGACGTGGAATCCGCTTCGATTGCCGCTGCAGGTCTGGTGATTCGCGACCTCCCGCTGCTGGCCAGCAGTTTCCGCTCCGAGCAAACGCTTTCAGACTACCTGAAAAGCCAGAACGTCCTGGGCATTGCCGATATCGACACCCGTCGGCTGACGCGCATCTTGCGCGATAAAGGCGCTCAGAACGGGGCGATTCTGGCGGGCGCTGATGCCGAGGGCGATGATGCGATAGCGCGAGCGCTGGAAGCCGCCCGCGCGTTTCCGGGCCTGAAGGGTATGGACCTTGCCAAGGAAGTGTCTTGCAAAGCGATCTATGAGTGGTCGGAAGGCGAGTGGGCGCTGGGTGAAGGTTATGCGGATGCGACGCAAGGTGATCGCCCCTACCATGTAGTGGCGTACGACTACGGTGTGAAATTCAACATCCTGCGCATGCTGGCGTCACGCGGCTGCCGTCTGACGGTGGTACCCGCGCAAACGCCCGCCGCCGAGGTCATGGCGCTGAACCCGGATGGCATCTTCCTGGCCAACGGCCCGGGCGACCCGGAGCCCTGCGACTACGCCATCAAAGCCATTCAGGACGTGCTGGAAACCGACACGCCGGTGTTCGGTATCTGCCTGGGCCACCAGCTGCTGGCGCTGGCCTCGGGGGCGAAAACCGTCAAGATGGGCCACGGCCATCACGGTGCCAACCACCCGGTGCAGGACCTGGATAGCGGCGCGGTGATGATCACCAGCCAGAACCACGGCTTTGCGGCAGACGAAGCGAGCTTGCCGGATAACCTGCGTGCCACGCACCGTTCGCTGTTCGATGGCACCTTGCAGGGGGTCGAGCGTACTGACCGTCCGGCCTTCAGCTTCCAGGGGCACCCGGAAGCCAGCCCCGGTCCGCGCGATGTGGCGCCGCTATTCGATCGCTTTATCGCCATGATGCAGGCGCGGCGCTAACGCAACCCTTAGCTGCCGCCATCCATCGTCGTCTTTTGTCGCTCATCGCCACCATTTTTTGCGGGAACCGTTATGCCTAAGCGTACCGATATCAACAGCATTCTTATCATTGGCGCTGGCCCGATCGTGATCGGCCAGGCCTGCGAATTCGATTACTCCGGCGCCCAGGCGTGCAAGGCGCTACGTGAGGAAGGCTTTCGGGTGATTCTGGTCAACTCGAACCCGGCGACCATCATGACCGACCCGGTCATGGCCGATGCCACCTACATCGAGCCAATCACCTGGCAGGCGGTCGAGAAAATCATCGAAGCCGAAAAGCCCGACGCCATCCTGCCCACCATGGGCGGCCAGACGGCGCTGAACTGTGCCCTCGACCTGGAAAAATATGGTGTGCTGGCCAAGCACGGCGTCGAAATGATCGGTGCCAATGCCGATGCGATCAACATGGCCGAAGACCGTGACCTGTTCGATCAGGCCATGAAGCGGATTGGCTTGGAATGCCCGAAAGCCAAAGTCGCCCATACCATGGAAGAAGCCTGGGATATCCAGGCCGAGCTTGGCTTTCCGACGATTATTCGTCCGTCCTACACCATGGGCGGCTCCGGCGGCGGCGTGGCGTACAACAAGGAAGAGTTCGAGGAGATCTGTATCCGTGGTTTCGAGCTCTCCAACAACCACGAGCTGCTCATCGACGAGTCGCTGCTGGGCTGGAAAGAGTACGAGATGGAGGTCGTGCGGGACAAGAACGACAACTGCATCATTGTCTGCGCGATCGAGAACTTCGACCCCATGGGCGTGCATACCGGCGACTCCATCACCGTGGCCCCGGCGCAAACGCTGACCGATAAAGAGTATCAGATCATGCGTGACGCCAGCCTCGCGGTGCTGCGCGAGATTGGTGTAGAGACCGGTGGCTCCAACGTCCAGTTCGGCATGGACCCGAAAACCGGCCGCCTGGTGGTGATCGAGATGAACCCGCGGGTGTCGCGTTCGTCGGCGCTGGCCTCCAAGGCAACCGGTTTCCCGATTGCCAAGATCGCCGCCAAGCTGGCGGTGGGCTACACCCTGGATGAACTGCAGAACGATATTACCGGCGGGCGTACACCGGCGTCGTTCGAGCCGTCCATCGACTACGTGGTCACCAAGATTCCGCGTTTCACCTTCGAGAAATTCCCCCAGGCCAACGACCGCCTGACCACCCAGATGAAGTCGGTGGGCGAAGTGATGGCAATCGGCCGTACCTTCCAGGAGTCGCTGCAGAAAGCCCTGCGCAGCATGGAAACCGGCAACGACGGCCTTGATCCGGTGATTACCGATTTCACGCCGGACAACATGGCAATTATCCAGGGCGAGCTCCAGGCCGCCGGTGCCGAGCGCATTTTCTACGTGGCCGATGCCATGCGCGCGGGTATGAGTGTCGATGACGTCTTTGCCCTTACCAATATCGATCGCTGGTTCCTGGTCCAGTTGGAAGACCTGGTATTGACCGAAGCCGCGGTGGCTAAACGCTCCTTGAATGAGTTCTCTGCCCGTGAGCTTTTCCAGCTTAAGCGCAAAGGCTTCTCCGACGCCCGCCTTGCCCGGCTGCTCGGCGTCGCGGAAAAAGAGTTTCGTAAAACGCGCCAGGCGGCGGGTATCCGCCCGGTCTACAAGCGCGTGGATACCTGTGCCGCGGAGTTTGCCTCGGATACCGCTTACATGTACTCCACCTACGAAGAGGAGTGTGAGGCGGACGTGTCCGATCGCCAGAAGATCATGGTGCTGGGCGGCGGCCCCAACCGGATTGGCCAGGGCATCGAGTTCGACTACTGCTGTGTGCACGCGGCGTTTGCCATGCACGACGATGGCTATGAAACCATCATGGTCAACTGCAACCCGGAAACCGTTTCGACCGACTACGACACCTCTGACCGGCTCTATTTCGAGCCAGTGACCCTGGAAGACGTGCTCGAAATCGCCGACAAAGAAAAGCCGGTGGGCGTGATCGTCCAGTTTGGCGGCCAGACGCCACTGAAGCTCGCCCGCGAGCTTGAAGCGGCGGGCGTGCCGATTATCGGTACTACGCCGGACGCCATTGACCGCGCCGAAGACCGCGAGCGCTTCCAGCAGATGATCGGCAAGCTCGGTCTGAAGCAGCCGCCCAATGCCACGGCGCGCAGTTTCGACGATGCCTTTGCCAAGGCCGAAGCCATCGGCTACCCCTTGGTGGTGCGGCCCAGCTACGTGCTCGGCGGGCGGGCCATGGAAATCGTCTACGACGCCTCCGAGCTTGAAAATTACATGACCAACGCGGTCAAGGTGTCCAACGATTCGCCGGTACTGCTGGACCACTTCCTCAGCGCCGCGGTGGAGATCGATATCGACGCGGTCTCCGACGGCCAGCAGGTGGTCATCGGTGGCATCATGCAGCACGTCGAGCAGGCGGGCGTGCACTCCGGTGACTCGGCCTGCTCGCTGCCGCCTTACTCCTTGCCTGCCGACGTTCAGGACGAGATGCGCGACCAGGTCAAGAAGATGGCCGTGGAGCTGGGGGTCAAGGGGCTGATGAACGTGCAGCTTGCCTGGCAGGACGGCGAGATCTACGTGATCGAGGTCAACCCGCGTGCGTCGCGTACCGTGCCCTTTGTCTCCAAGTGCATCGGTACGTCGCTTGCCCAGGTCGCGGCCCGCTGTATGGCCGGTAAAACCCTTGCCGAGCAGGGGTTTGAACGCGAAATCGTGCCGCACTTCTACAGCGTCAAGGAAGCGGTATTCCCGTTCAACAAGTTTCCGGGCGTTGATCCGATCCTGTCGCCGGAAATGAAATCCACCGGCGAGGTCATGGGGTCAGGCGATACCTTTGCTGAAGCCTTCTTCAAAGCCCAGTTGGGCGCGGGAGAAGCGATTCCAGCGCTCACCGGCGAACGCAAGGCGTTTCTGTCCGTACGCGAGCCGGACAAGCAGGGGATTATCGAAGTGGCCCGTTCTCTGCTAACATTGGGTTTTACTCTTTGTGCAACGCGTGGCACGGCAGCTGCCCTGGAAGCGGCTGGTCTGTCAGTGGAGCACGTCAATAAAGTCTACGAAGGTCGTCCCCATATCGTCGATCTGTTGAAGAACGACGAAATCGCCTACATCGTGAACACTACCGAAGGTCGCCAAGCCATTAATGACTCTTCGGTCATTCGCCGTACTGCTCTCGCGCGCAAGGTGCCCTATGCGACCACCTTGGCGGGCGCTAATGCCGTTTGCATGGCGCTAGAGTACGGTAGGGAGATTACGGTGCGGCGCCTTCAGGATCTGCATGCAGGAGCAAGTCAATGAATAAGGTCCCGATGACGGTAGCGGGCGAGAAAAGTCTTCGTGATGAACTCAATCACCTCAAGAGCGAGGCGCGCCCCCAGGTGATTGCGGCTATTGCTGAAGCGCGTGAGCACGGCGACCTTAAGGAAAACGCCGAGTATCATGCCGCGCGTGAACAGCAGGGGTTTATCGAAGGGCGTATCCAGGAAATCGAGAGCAAGCTGTCAGGCGCCCAGGTGATCGATGTTACCAAGCTGCCCAAGACCGGGAAGGTGATTTTTGGCGTGACGGTATCACTGCTCAATCTGGACACCGACGCTCAGGTGACGTACCGGATTGTGGGTGAAGATGAAGCCAATATTAAGTCAGGGCTCATCTCGGTGACATCACCGATTGCCCGTGCGCTTATCGGTAAAGAGGAAGGCGATGCGGTCGTGGTGACGACCCCGGGTGGCGACGTCGAGTACGAGATCGAGAGCGTTGAGCACCTCTGACTTAAGCTGGAAGCATGAAGAAAAACACCCCCGCAACCATGGCTGCGGGGGTGTTTTGTATGACGTCGAGTGAGATACTGGCGGTAGCTTCTAGCTTCTAGCTCGTACGAGGTGTTAGTGACGGCCGTGGTGATTTTCGAAGCGTTTGATGTTCGAAAGCTTCGGGTTCACTTGCGGATTGCGGCGATAAAGCAGCGCCATCTTGCCTATGGTCTGAACCGGTTCTGATTGGCTGTGGTTGATCAGTTCCTCGAGCATGGCGGCGCGATCATCGCGTTCCGGCAATGCCAGCTTTACCTTGATCAGTTCGTGGTCGTTGAGCGCACGGTCGAGTTCAGCCAGTAAATTGTCCGAGACGCCGTTCTCTGAAACGGTGACGACCGGATTCAAATGGTGACCAATGCTGCGAAATGCTTTCTTTTGTGCCTGTGACAAGCTCATGGTATCTTGCGGTATCCCGGTTTGCGCTTAACGTTCCATCTTACGGTGAAACGCCACCAAGTGAAAGACATGGTGTAAAAGCGTGCCATCGCCTCTTCCAGTGTTAGATTCTGTCATGCAGCAAACGCCCCCGGGCCGTAAGCGGCCAACGAGCAAAACCAGCGCAAGCTGGATGAAAGAGCATTTTGATGATCCTTACGTCAAGCAAAGCTGGCAGGATGGCTATCGCTCCCGGGCGAGCTATAAACTGCTTGAGATCGACGAAAAAGACAAGCTGCTGCGGCCTGGCATGACCGTCATCGACCTTGGCGCTGCGCCAGGGGGATGGAGTCAAATTGCCGCCGAGAAAGTAGGCCCGCAGGGCAGGGTCATCGCCTCCGATATTCTCGACATGGATGGGCTGGCCGATGTGTCCTTTGTTCAGGGGGACTTTACCGAGGAGTCAGTGCTCAACGCGATTCTTGAGCAGCTGGAAAATCGTCCGGTAGACCTTGTGATGTCGGACATGGCCCCCAATATGAGTGGCATGGCGGCGATTGATCAGCCGCAAGCCATGTATCTGGTGGAGCTGGCCCTTGAGCTGGCGCGTGAAACGCTTTCTCCGGGGGGGCAGTTGCTGGTAAAGGTCTTCCAGGGCGAAGGCTTCGACAGTTATTTGAAAGAGCTTCGCGGAAGCTTCAAGCGGGTGGTGACGCGCAAACCCGGCGCTTCTCGGGCGCGGTCCCGTGAAGTCTATCTGCTGGCGGATGGCTTCCGGGGGGCATGATCAGCGCCAGGTCTATCGACAGGATTTATCACCGCGATAGCCAGACAGACAGTTGCAAAGTGTGTCACATTACGTTTCAAAGGCGAGCGTGGCACAGATGGCCCAAGGTATTAGACACCTTGGCAATGGTTGAACCCTCGAGGCTAGTGTAAGGTCTCACCTGTAGGTTTAACTGACGGATTCTTGTAATGAGGGTAGCCCCTTGAACGATATGGCAAAGAACCTGATTCTGTGGCTGGTCATCGCGGCCGTGCTACTGACAGTGTTCAATAATTTCAGTACCGAGAGTGCACCCCAGACAATGAACTACACCCAGTTCGTTGAGCAGGTGCAGGACCAGGAAGTGCGCAGCGTCACCATTGATGGCTATACCATCACCGGTGAGCGGACAGATGGTTCACAGTTTCAGACAATTCGTCCAGCGGCAGAAGATCCCAAGCTGATGGATGATCTGCTGAGCAACGACGTGACGGTGATCGGTAAAGAGCCGGAGCAGCAAAGCATCTGGACGCGTCTACTGATTGCCAGCTTCCCGATTCTGCTGATCCTGGCCATTTTCATGTTCTTCATGCGTCAGATGCAGGGCGGTGCCGGTGGAGGCAAAGGCGGCCCGATGAGCTTTGGCAAGTCCAAGGCCAAGCTGCTCTCCCATGACCAGGTCAAGACGACGTTCTCGGACGTTGCCGGTTGTGATGAAGCCAAGGAAGAGGTCGAAGAACTTGTCGACTTCCTGCGCGACCCGACCAAGTTCCAGCGTCTGGGCGGTACCATTCCGCGTGGTGTTCTGATGGTGGGCCCACCGGGTACCGGTAAAACGCTGCTGGCGAAATCGATTGCCGGCGAAGCCAAGGTGCCGTTCTTTTCCATCTCCGGCTCTGACTTCGTGGAAATGTTTGTCGGTGTCGGTGCGTCCCGCGTTCGCGATATGTTCGAGCAGGCCAAGAAGCAGGCGCCGTGCATCATCTTTATCGATGAGATTGATGCGGTAGGCCGCTCGCGCGGTGCTGGCATGGGTGGCGGTAACGACGAGCGTGAACAGACCCTGAACCAGCTATTGGTCGAGATGGACGGCTTCGAGGCCAACGAAGGTGTCATCGTGATTGCGGCTACCAACCGTCCTGACGTGCTTGACCCCGCATTGCTGCGTCCTGGGCGTTTTGACCGTCAGGTAACCGTTGCCTTGCCCGATATCCGGGGGCGTGAGCATATCCTCGGCGTGCACCTGCGCAAGGTGCCGCTAGCCGACGACGTCAAGCCGCAGCTGATTGCACGCGGCACGCCCGGCTTTTCGGGTGCCGATCTGGCCAACCTGGTCAACGAAGCTGCCCTCTTTGCGGCCCGTCGCAACAAGCGGCTGGTCAGCATGGAAGAGCTCGATCTGGCCAAGGACAAGATCATGATGGGCGCTGAGCGCAAATCCATGGTCATGACCGACAAGGAAAAGCTCAATACGGCTTACCACGAGTCGGGCCACGCAATTATCGGCCTGGTGGCCCCGGGTCACGACCCGGTCTACAAGGTAACGATCATTCCTCGGGGACGGGCATTGGGTGTCACCATGTTTCTGCCTGAAGAGGATCGTTACAGCCTGTCACGTCAGCAAATCCTGAGTCAGATCTGCTCGCTGTTCGGTGGTCGTATTGCCGAAGAGATGACGCTTGGGCCTAACGGTGTTACCACCGGGGCATCCAACGACATCAAGCGCGCCACTGAGCTTGCCCATAACATGGTTGCCAAGTGGGGGCTGTCGGATGAAATGGGCCCGATCATGTACGACGAGGACGAGTCCCACCAGTTCCTCGGTGGCCCGGGTCAGGGCGGTTCCAAGATGAAGTCGGGTGAAACCACCACGCGGCTTGATAAGGAAGTCCGCAAGATCATCGATGATTGCTACGAGGAGGCGCGCCGCATTCTGACCGAAAATCGCGATAAGCTTGATGCGATGGCGGAAGCGCTGATGAAGTACGAAACCATCGATGCCGACCAGTTGAAAGATATCATGGACGGCCGCGACCCGCGCCCACCGGAAGGCTGGAATGACGGCGATTCACCCGGTGGTGGCACGCCTGCTGCAAGCGATCAGCCCAGCGCGTCGCCCAGCGATGATACGCGTCATGGTGATGAGGCAGGTGGCGATGGCGATTCAGATGATGAAGAGCCGAGTCGTCGGCCCTCCGACCCGCTAGGTGGCCCTGCCGGTCCTTAGCCTAAAGTCCGGCCGTTGCGCTAACATCAAGGCGTCCCCAAACGGGACGCCTTTTTGTTATGCTGTGCACGCACCTATAATACCGATATGTTTTTTCCGACCAGGCGACAGCATGACTTTTACGGCACGTCCCACCCCGTCGGCGCCGCTGGCGCAGCTTCCTGCGCAACTGCGTTGCGGCCGACATTTACTTGATCTGTCCTTTCCTCGTGTCATGGGCGTTTTGAACGTCACGCCGGACTCATTCTCTGATGGTGGCCAGCATGTGGCATTGGACGATGCGTTGCGGCGCGCCGAGCAAATGCTGGCGGAAGGCGCCGCCATGATTGATGTGGGCGGTGAGTCGACCCGTCCCGGCGCCTCGCCCGTCGGTGAGCAACAGGAGCTTGACCGTGTCGCGCCCGTCATAGAGGCGCTTGTACGCGAGCTGGATGCGCTTGTGTCGGTGGACACCAGTTGCCCCGCCGTGATGCACGAGGCGAGTGCGCTGGGGGCAGGCATGATCAACGACGTGCGGGCACTCGAGCGGGATGGGGCCCTGGCGGCCGCCATGGGTAGCGGCTTGCCGGTGTGCCTGATGCATCGCCAGGGCGAGCCCCAGAATATGCAGCAGGCGCCCGCCTACGATAAGCCCATCGAAGAGGTGGTGGTCGACTACCTGGCGGCCCGAGTCGCCGAGTGCGAGGCCGCAGGTCTGCGCCGTCATCGCCTGCTCGTGGATCCAGGCTTTGGTTTTGGTAAAACGGTCGAGCACAATCTGCGCTTGCTGAATCGCATGGATGTCCTTCAGTCGCTGGGCCTGCCGATACTCGCGGGCATGTCGCGCAAGAGCATGATCGGTAAAGTGCTGGGTCGCCCCATCGACGAGCGGCTGCCAGGCGGGCTTGCGCTGGCGGCCATGGCGGTTGAGCGCGGGGCGAGTATTGTACGCGTCCACGATGTGGGGCCGACGGTCGACGCCGTCAATATGGCGTGGGCCGTGTGGCAGGAAGGCTGCGAGGCCTCTACCAGCAAGGAGAGTAACGCATGACAAGACGCTATTTCGGTACGGACGGTATTCGCGGAAGGGTCGGTCAGTCACCGATTACCGCCGATTTCATGCTCAAGCTGGGCTGGGCGGCGGGTCAGGTATTGCGCCGAGAGAAAGGTCGTACCCGGGTGTTGATCGGCAAGGACACGCGTATTTCGGGTTACATGTTCGAGTCTGCGCTTGAATCAGGGCTGTCTGCTGCGGGGGCCGACGTGGCACTGCTGGGGCCAATGCCGACTCCCGGTATTGCCTATTTGACGCGCACTTTTCGTGCCGATGCCGGGATCGTGATTTCAGCCTCGCACAACCCCTTCGATGATAATGGCATCAAGTTTTTTTCGGCAGAGGGTAAAAAGCTCCCGGATGCGATTGAAGACCGAATCGAGACCATGCTGGATGCGCCGTTAACCACCGCTGGGGCCGCTCAGCTGGGCAAGGCCATGCGTATTGACGATGCTGCCGGCCGCTATATCGAGTTTTGCAAATCGACCCTGCCCGATCGCCTCAGCCTGCATGGCTTGACCATTGTGCTCGACTGCGCGCATGGTGCCACCTACCACATCGCACCGAGTGTGTTTCGTGAGCTGGGGGCCGAGGTCAGCGTCATTGGTGGCACGCCGGATGGCCTGAATATCAACCAGGACGTTGGCTCGACGCACCCGGCAGCGCTGCGTGCGGCGGTGATCCAGCAAGGCGCCGACCTGGGGATTGCCTTCGACGGCGACGGCGACCGTGTATTACTGGTCGATTCCGATGGCCGTGAAGTCGACGGTGACGACATTCTTTACCTGATTGCCCGGGATCGTCACGCACGTGGTTTGCTGGATGGCGGTGTGGTGGGGACGCTCATGAGCAACTTTGGCCTGGCGATGGCGTTTGAAAAAATGGGTATTCCATTTGAGCGCGCCAAGGTCGGTGACCGTTTCGTGATGGAGCGTATGGCAGCCAATCAGTGGGAGCTGGGTGGCGAATCGTCGGGCCATATCCTGTGCAGCCATGTTCAGACCACCGGAGACGGCATTGTCTCCGCGCTGCAGGTCCTGGCGCTGATGATGCGTGAACAGCAGCCGCTTCCCGCCTTGTTGAGAGGCTTGGAAAAAGTCCCGCAGGCGCTGGTGAACGTCAGGTTGCCAGCAGGGACCAATGCCAAGAGCGTGATGGCCTCGGAGCCGCTTAAGAAGGCAGTGGCCGCGCTCGAACAGGAGTTGGGCGATGAAGGTCGTGTCTTGCTCAGGGCGTCAGGCACTGAGCCGTTAATTCGTGTCATGGTGGAAGGCCGCGCGCACCTGGACGTCGACAAGTTGGCAAATCGCCTGGCCGAACAGGTGCAGGCGCTGCTTAAATAGCGTCTGCTGACAACAGCGGTTGTCTTGACAAGTCCGCTCCTATACCATTTCGCTCCACCTTGAGTGTGAGGAGGCTTCATGCGTAGGCCATTAATTGCCGGTAACTGGAAAATGAACGGTTCGACGGCGCTGGTTAAAGCGTTTGGCGATGCGTTTGCAGCCGCCAGGTTGCCCGCTGGCGTCGATGTGGTCGTGATTCCGCCTTTTCCCTACCTGGAAACGGCGCGGCAGGCCTTCAGGAATACGTCGCTAAAACTCGGGGCGCAGACGCTCAATCCTCAGCCCTCGGGCGCGCATACCGGTGAAGTCAGTGGCAGTATGCTGCAAGAGTTTGATGTCGCTTATGTACTGGTCGGTCATTCAGAGCGGCGGCAGCTTTATCAGGAAACTGACGAGCAGGTATTTGACCGCTTGATGGCGGCCCTGGCGTCAGGGCTTACGCCGATTCTCTGTGTCGGGGAAACCCTTGAGGAACGCGATGCGGGGCACACCATGGATGTCGTGCTGCGCCAGGTAGAGTACGTAATGTCTCGCCTGGAGCCCGCCCAGCGTTCTGAGGTGGTCATCGCCTATGAGCCGGTATGGGCGATTGGCACAGGGCGAACGGCAACGCCTGAGCAGGCTCAAGAGGTCATGGCCGGTATTCGGTCTTATCAGGCCTCGTTCGATGCGGTACTTGCCGAGCAGCTCAAGCTGTTGTACGGCGGCAGCATGAACGCAAACAATGCGGCTGAGCTGCTTGCTCAGCCGGATATCGACGGCGGTTTGGTGGGCGGCGCTTCGCTCAAAACCGACGAATTTCACGCCATTTGTCAGTCAGCAGGATAACGCCATGCAAGTTGCAATTCTTATGGTCCACGTGGTGATTGCGATCGCCCTGGTTGTGCTCATCCTGCTTCAGCAGGGTAAAGGTGCCGAAGCAGGTGCCGCCTTCGGTGGCGGTGCGTCGCAAACGGTATTTGGTTCACGCGGTAGCGGTAATTTTCTGTCCCGTTTCACGGCCATCCTTGCCGCAGGCTTTTTCGTCACCTCGATGGCGCTGGCCTACTTTGCCACCCAGGCAGGGCAGGCACCGGAAGCGGGTATTCCTGACGCAAACCTGATCGAGCAACAGCAAAGTGCACCAATGCTTGACGAAGGTGACGAAAGTGCGGATAATGCCGCGCCAGTGCTAGAGGAAAGCAGCGAGTAACTGATTGATCTTGCTTCCTCGAGCCTCCCCTGATGCCGAAGTGGTGGAATTGGTAGACACGCTATCTTGAGGGGGTAGTGACCTTACGGTCGTGCGGGTTCAAGTCCCGCCTTCGGCACCATCTGATGCGCTGGTTCGCCAGTTCCCCAGACGTAATAAACGCTCCTTGGTTGAAGCGTCTAAAGGATAAAAGACAGCTTGACGGAATAAGCACAAGCGTCTATTATCTGCGACCTAGATTGATGCGGGGTGGAGCAGTCTGGTAGCTCGTCGGGCTCATAACCCGAAGGTCATCGGTTCAAATCCGGTCCCCGCTACCACTTTCTGGCGATAAGCAAGCATGTGCGAGCGTTTCATGTCATGAGAGGCGACGCCATCATTAAGGGGTTTCCCAATGCTTACCGTCATGTTGGTGTAACAGGTTTCTTTCGAAAAGCCCCTTCCTGTGAAGGGGCTTTTTGTTAGCAGCTTTTCGTTAACAAGCGTGTCTCAAGGGCGGATGCCCAACGGCTTGCCGGAGGCACATTTCCGGGTAACGCCAATCAGCCACCTAGCTTTTCATATGTCTCCTGGCCAGGTGCCTGATGCAACGGCTATAGGAGCAACGTCTGTGGCCACAAAACATGCGGCGCTGCACGCGCTGATAGAACCTGTTGTTGCTGCCATGGGCTTTGAGCTATGGGGCATCGACCATCTTTCGCAGGGTAAGCATTCGCGTTTGGTGATTTATATCGAACGTGAAAGCGGCGTCAATGTTGAAGACTGCGCCGATATCAGTCGTCAAGTCAGCGCGATATTGGACGTCGAAGATCCTATTCCGGGGGAGTACCGACTCGAAGTGTCTTCGCCGGGCATGGCACGCCCGCTGTATACCCTGGATCATTTTTCCCGTTTTCAAGGACATCATGTCGCATTAAAACTGCGCGCACCCTTTGACGGGCGGCGCAAGTTTCAAGGGTTGCTGGCAGGTGTCGAGGGCGACGAAATACTGCTGCAAATGGATGGCGAAGAGTATTGTTTTCCGATTGAAGGCATTGATTCTGCGCACGTTGTACCGCAGTTCGACGATTAACCAGGTGGCGTGGTGGCCGGCAGGCAGTTGGCGCGATGCACATAAGGACAGGTTTTCTGGCGAGGCAAACGCATGAGTAAAGAAATATTAATGGTCGTTGACGCGATCTCTAACGAAAAAGGTGTTCCCCGCGACGTCATTTTTGAAGCGGTGGAATCTGCTCTTGCGAGCGCGTCACGCAAGCGTTTTGACAATGAAGAAGCCAACGTGCGGGTACACATTGACCGTCGCACGGGGGAATACGAGACGTTTCGCTACTGGACGGTCGTCGAAGACGACGAATTCGAAACGCCAGATTACGAAATCAAGCAAAGCATCGCTGAACAGCGCGATCCGCCGCTGAAACTGGGCGATGTCGTCGAACAGAAAATCGAAAATGCCGTCTTTGGTCGCATTGCGGCACAAACGGCCAAGCAGGTCATCGTGCAAAAAGTGCGCGAGGCCGAGCGTGCCGAAGTCGTGCGTCAATATACCGATCGCGAAGGAGAGCTGGTCGCCGGTATCGTTAAAAAGACCACGCGCGACGGCTTGATCATTGACTTGGGCGATAACGCGGAAGCGTTTCTGCCGCGCAACGAAATGATCCACGGTGAGCGCTACCGGATGAACGAGCGTGTTCGCGCGCTGCTGGTCAAGGTCGACCCCGACGCGCGTGGCGCCCAGCTGCAGCTGTCGCGGACCTGCCCCGAGCTGATTATCGAGCTGTTCAAGATTGAAGTGCCGGAAATTGCCGAGCAGCTCATCGAAATCAAGGGCGCGGCAAGGGATCCCGGTTCACGCGCCAAGATTGCCGTGAAAACCAACGACCGACGCATTGATCCCGTCGGTGCCTGTGTCGGCATGCGCGGCTCTCGCGTGCAGGCGGTATCGACCGAGCTGCAGAACGAGCGTGTCGACATCGTGCTGTGGGATGACAATCCCGCACAGCTGGTGATAAACGCCATGGCACCCGCCGATGTGGCGTCTATCCTTGTTGACGAGGATGCCCATGCGATGGATGTCGCCGTCGCTCAGGATAATCTGGCCCAGGCCATTGGTCGTAGCGGCCAGAACGTGCGTCTGGCCTCTGATCTGACCGGCTGGCGGATCAACGTCATGACCGAAGACGAAGCGGAAGCCAAGCGCGACCAGGAAATTGATAGTCTGGTGGATTCTTTTGTCAGCCATCTCCAGGTCGATGAAGAGGTTGCCCGCCTGTTAGTGGACGAAGGGTTCACGACCCTTGAAGAAGTCGCCTACGTGCCGCTTGAAGAGATGCTCGAAATCGAAGAGTTCGACGAGGATCTGGTTGAAGAGCTGCGTGCACGGGCGAAAGACGAGCTGCTGACGATGGCAATTGCCTCGGAAGAAGCGCTAGACGGTGCCCAGCCAGCAGCAGATCTGCTGGAGATGGATGGCATGGAGCGCCACCTGGCCTTCATTTTTGCCAGCCGCGGCATTGTTACCATGGAGGATCTCGCCGAGCAGTCTGTCGACGATCTGGTCGATATCGAGGAGTTGGACGAAGCGCGCGCAGCGGCACTGATCATGACTGCCCGTGCGCCCTGGTTTGAAGACGATGACGCGTCGGATTCGAACACACAGTAAACAGGTCACGGGCTGAGGAGGGTCAATATGTCAGATATGACAGTTAAAGATTTTGCAGTAAAGGTGGGCCGTGATGTGCCCCGCCTGCTAGAGCAGATGAAAGAGGCGGGTTTACAGCACGCTTCGGAAACCGATGCGGTATCGGAAGAAGATAAGCGCACCTTGCTTAACTTTCTGAAGAAAAGTCACGGCGGCGACGGCGATGAAAGCGATAGCGGCAAGAGCCGTATTACGTTGACGCGCAAAACCCGCAGCCGTATCAAGACAGGCGAACGCGGTAAAACCATCGAAGTTCAGGTGCGCAAGAAGAAGACGTACGTCAAGCGCTCTGAAGAAGAGGACAAGCCGAAAGCGCCTGAACCCAAGCATTCGGGTCCGCGTCAACTCGTCGGTGACATGGCCGAAGCTGAGGCTGAAAGCAAAGCGCGTGATGCACGCGAAGCCGAAGAAAAGGCCGCTGCAGAAAAAGCCAAGGCGGCGGAAGAAGCAGCGCGTAAAGAAGCCGAACAGGCCGCCCAGGTCGAGGCGCAGAAGGCGCCTGACGTTCCGGTGCCCGAGCTGCAGATCGACGATACCCCGGCATCCGAAGACATGCCGCCGGCGCCGCCGAAAGAAGGCCGCACCGACCGTCGTACCGCACCGCCCAAGAAATCAGCGGCCAAGAAGAAAGGCCGTCGTGATGACGAGGAAGATCGCGGTGATCGCGAAGAACGCAAGCGCGGTGCTGGCGGCAAGAAAGCCAAGCGTGCCGAGCGTCGCGGCGGTCGTCGTGGCGGTGGTGCCAGCGGTGGTAATGGCAAGCATGGTTTCCAGAAGCCGACCCAGCCGATCGTGCGCGAGGTCTCGATTCCCGAGTCCATCAGCGTGGCGGATCTGGCCGACAAGATGTCGATCAAAGCCAATGAAGTCATCAAGGCGATGTTCAACATGGGCGCGGCGGTCACCATCAACCAGACCATCGATCAGGATACGGCAGCCATCGTTGTCGAGGAGATGGGTCACAAGGTCAAGCTGGTGAAGGATGACGCGCTGGAAACGGAAATGCTCGAAGGCATTTCCTACGAAGGCGACGAAATCACCCGTTCACCGGTCGTGACCGTGATGGGCCACGTCGACCATGGTAAGACGTCGCTTCTCGATTATATCCGTAAGGCCAAGGTGGCAACCGGCGAAGCGGGTGGTATTACCCAGCATATCGGTGCCTACCATGTGGAAGACGAACATGGCGGCGTGACATTCCTGGATACGCCAGGCCACGCAGCGTTCACCGCCATGCGTGCCCGCGGCGCCCAGGCGACCGACGTTGTCATCCTGGTCGTGGCGGCGGATGACGGTGTGATGCCCCAGACGGTTGAGGCGATCGAGCACTCCAAAGCGGCGGGCGTGCCGATGGTAGTGGCGGTCAACAAGACCGACAAAGAGGGTGCTGACTTCGACCGCATTCGTAACGAGCTCTCGCAGCATGGCGTGATTTCAGAAGAGTGGGGCGGCGATACCCAGTTCGTCCACGTATCTGCCAAGACCGGCGACGGCATTGAGGAACTGCTGGAGGCGATCCAGTTGGTCTCTGAAGTACTGGAGCTTAAAGCCGTGCCTGAAGCACCGGGTAAAGGCGTCGTGGTGGAATCGCGCCTCGATAAAGGCCGTGGCCCGGTCGCGACCGTACTGGTGCAGAACGGTACCCTCAAGAAGGGTGATATCGTGCTTGCCGGCCTGCACTACGGCCGTGTGCGTGCGCTGACCAACGAACTCGCCCAGCAGGTCGATGAGGTTGGCCCGGCCATGCCGGTTGAGATCCAGGGCCTGGACGGTACCCCGGATGCCGGTGATGACTTCATGGTCGTCGCGGATGAGAAGAAGGCCCGCGAAGTGGCCAACTTCCGTCAGGGTAAATACCGCGAAGTCCGTCTGGCGCGTCAGCAGAAGGCCAAGCTGGAGAACATGTTCAGCCAGATGGGCCAGGACGAAGTGGCCAAGGTCAACATCGTGCTGAAAGCCGACGTCCAGGGCTCGCTGGAAGCCATCAAAGGGGCGTTGGAAGAACTCTCGACCAGCGAAGTCGAGGTGGCGGTTGTGTCCTCCGGCGTTGGCGGTATCACTGGTACCGATGCCAACCTGGCGCTGGCCTCTGAAGCCATCGTCGTCGGCTTTAACGTCCGTGCTGACGCCGCTGCCCGTGAGATCATCGAACGCGAAGGGCTGGATCTGCGCTACTACAGCGTCATCTACCAGTTGATCGACGAGGTCAAGCAGGCGATGAGCGGTATGCTCGCGCCGGAGTGGAAAGAAGAAATCGTCGGTGTGGCTGAAGTTCGCGACGTCTTCCGTGCGCCGAAGATTGGTGCGATCGCAGGCTGTATGGTCGTTGAAGGCAGCGTGCACCGTAACAAGAAGATTCGCGTGCTGCGCGACGACGTGGTGATCTACGAAGGTGAGCTCGAATCGCTGCGCCGCTATAAAGACGACGTACAGGAAGTGCGTAGCGGCGTTGAGTGCGGCATCGGCGTGAAGAACTACAACGATGTCCAGGTCGGCGACAAGATCGAAGTCTTTGACCAAGTGAAGGTCGAGCGCAGCCTGTAGGGCTGAGGAGCAAGCATGCGCGAATTCAAGCGTACCGACCGGGTAGCCGACCAGCTCCAGAAGGAGCTGGCGGTGCTGATCCAGCGCGAAGTGAAAGACCCGCGCCTCGGCATGGTCACGGTCAGCGGTGTCACCGTGAGCCGTGACCTGGGTTATGCGGATATATACGTCACCCTGTTGGGTGAACAGGACGCCGAGCGTATCAAGGAAAACCTGCAGGTGCTGAAACGGGCGGCAGGTTTCCTGAGAAGCCAGATAGCCAAGCGTATTAAACTGCGCCACGTTCCCGAGCTGCGTTTTCATTTCGATGAAAGCGTGGTGCGTGGCCAGCAGCTGTCGTCGCTGATTGACGAAGCGGTTTCAACCGACCGTGCTCGTCAGGAACAGGACGATGCAAGTGCGGATGAATCAGGCGAGGAGCCGCGTTAATGGCGCGTCGCCGTCGGGGGCTGCCGGTGAATGGCATTGTCCTGCTGGATAAGCCGAAAGGACTTTCCAGCAACCATGCCCTGCAGCGGGTGCGGCGTCTTTTCGAGGCGCAAAAAGCCGGCCATACCGGTACCCTGGACCCTATGGCGACGGGCTTGCTGCCCATCTGCCTGGGCGAGGCCACCAAGTTTTCATCGCACCTGCTGGAAGCCGACAAGGCGTATCGCACCCGGGTAGAACTGGGGACAATAACCGATACGGGGGATGCAGAAGGCGCGGTCATTGAGCAACATGATGTGCCAAGCCTGACGGTCGACGATATTGAGTCGGTATTATCCGGCTTTCGCGGTGAGATCGACCAGGTGCCGCCGATGTACTCGGCGCTGAAGCACGAAGGTAAAAAACTCTATGAGCTCGCCCGCGAGGGAAAGCAGGTTGAGCGTGCAGCGCGGCGGGTAAGCGTGTATGATGCCCGCCTGCTGTCCTTTGAAGGCACGGCCTTCGAGCTGGAAGTCAGCTGCAGCAAGGGGACCTACATCCGCACCCTGGCTGAAGACATTGGCAAGGCACTGGGCTGTGGCGGCCACATCAGTCAGTTGAGAAGGCTCAAGACCGGCCCTTTCAACGGCGACGCCATGTGGACGCTGGAAGCACTTGAGGCGTTAGCCGATCAAGCGGCCCGCGAAGCCGAGCTGATGCCGGTTGACGTGCTGGTGGATCATTTGCCATCGCTGACATTGGATGAACCGGCTTATGGGCGCTTGGCTCACGGCCAGTCCGCCAATGTGGTGTCTGGCAAATCGCTTCCCCCTGAAGCGCTGGCAAGACTTTATTACGCTGAGTCGTTCATAGGTCTCGGTGTTGTAAAAGAAGGTCAGGAAGTGGCACCCAAGCGGCTGTTAAGTACGGTCGCTATCTCGTAAGGCGTTGCATCAATGCGGCGGTTTGCGAGAAAATTGCAGATGAAAATAGTAGATTGAGACTGCAAATATGCGTGGTCTCACCCATTCATTGTTAGGCATATTGCTTACTGGAGAGACAGATGGCATTAACCGCTGAAAAGAAGGCCGAGATCGTCAACGAATACGGCCGCGGCGAGAACGACACCGGATCACCTGAAGTGCAGGTTGCCCTGCTGAGCGCCAATATCAACGGCCTGCAGGACCACTTCAAAACCAACAAGCAGGATCACCACTCCCGTCGTGGTCTGATCCGCATGGTAAACCAGCGTCGTAAGCTGCTGGATTACCTGAAGCGTAAAGATTTCGAACGCTATCAGTCTCTGATTCAGAGCTTAGGCATCCGCCGCTAAGTTATTGTTGGCGATGGTCGAGAAACGGGCAGTCCCTTCGGGGGCTGCCCGTTTTTTTGTTTCTGGTAGCCCTATCGCGCGGCAACGCCTAGAATGGTGGCGAGTCCAAACGACCCATACGAAAAGACAAGTAGCTATTAATGTTAAAGGAAGTCGCCGTGAATCCGGTAAAGAAAACGTTCCAATACGGTCGTAGCACCGTCACCCTAGAAACCGGGCGTATCGCTCGCCAAGCCACCGGCGCCGTTATGGTGACCATGGACGATACCGTTGTCCTGTGTACCGTGGTGGCCAAGAAAGAAGCGAATCCCAGCCAACCCTTTTTCCCGCTCTCGGTTCATTACCAGGAGAAGACCTACGCAGTCGGCAAGATTCCTGGCGGGTTCTTCAAACGTGAAGGCCGTCCGACCGAGAAAGAGACGCTCACGTCGCGCTTGATCGATCGTCCGATCCGTCCGCTGTTCCCCAAGGGGTTCATGAACGAAGTGCAGGTAATCTGTACTGTCCTTTCGACCGATCGCAATCATGATCCAGACATCGCGGCGATGCTGGGCACCTCAGCGGCGCTTTCGATTTCGGGCGTTCCCTTTAGTGGCCCGATTGGCTGTGCCCGGGTTGGCTTTAATGAAGAGCAGGGCTACTTCCTGAACCCCACCGTTGAAGAGCTTGCCAGCTCTGAACTGGATATGGTCGTCGCGGGTACCGAGAAGGCCGTGCTGATGGTCGAGTCGGAAGCCAAAGAGCTGCTTGAAGACGAAATGCTGGGGGCTGTGCTGTTCGGGCACGAAGAAATGCAGGTCGCGATCCGGGCGATCAATGAACTGGTTGCCGAAGCCGGTAAACCGCGCTGGGATTGGCAGCCGCCCGAAGAAAATACAGCGCTGAAAGCGGCCATGGCGGACGCTTTTGAAGCCAAAGTCGGGGAAGCCTATCGGATTACCGACAAGATGGCTCGTCAGGACGCGCTGTCTGCCCTGAAAGACGACGCCGTTGCCCAGCTTGCGGCTCCCGAAGGCGAAGAGGCGGAAGGCAAATTCAGCAAGGATGACGTCAAAGCCGCCTTCGCGGGGCTTGAAAAGCGCGTCGTGCGCTCTCGTGTCGTCAAGGGCGAGCCGCGCATTGACGGCCGTGACAATACCACGGTGCGTCCGCTGGATATCGAAGTCGGTACGCTGCCCAAAACGCATGGTTCCGCTGTGTTTACGCGTGGTGAAACCCAGGCGATTGCCATTGCCACCCTGGGCACGCTACGTGATTCGCAGCTCATCGAGTCGCTGGAAGGCGAGCGTAAAGACCGCTTTATGCTGCACTATAACTTCCCTCCTTACAGCGTCGGCGAGGCGGGCTTCATGGGCGGGCCCAAGCGTCGCGAAATCGGCCATGGCCGTCTGGCGCGTCGCGGTGTTCAGGCCATGCTGCCAGCTGAAGATGCGTTTCCCTACACCATTCGGGTCGTATCGGAAATTACCGAGTCCAACGGCTCAAGCTCAATGGCGTCGGTGTGTGGTTCGTCGCTGGCCCTGATGGACGCCGGTGTGCCGCTGAAGGCACCGGTGGCCGGTATTGCCATGGGCCTGGTCAAGGATGAAGACGGTTATGCCGTATTGACCGATATCCTGGGGGACGAAGATCACCTTGGCGACATGGACTTCAAGGTGGCCGGTTCCCAAGAGGGCGTGACCGCCCTGCAGATGGACATCAAGATCGAAGGCATCAACGAAGAGATCATGGAAACGGCGCTACAGCAGGCCCATACCGCACGTCTGGGAATCCTCGAGCAAATGAATGCCGTGATCGCCCAGAGCCGTACGGAAGTGTCTGAAAACGCCCCGTCCATGGCGACCATCAAGATCGATCCGGACAAGATCCGTGATGTTATCGGTAAGGGTGGCGCCACGATTCGCAAGATTTGCGAAGATACCGGCGCGTCGGTCGACTTGGACGACGACGGTACCGTGCGTATCTACGCGGAAGACAAAGCTGCCGCGAAAAAAGCCATCGACACCGTACTGGCCATTACGGCGGAAGCGGAAATCGGCAAGCTGTACATGGGCAAGGTGGTACGCATTGCCGACTTCGGCGCTTTTGTGAATATCATGCCGGGCACGGATGGGCTGGTGCATATCTCGCAGATTGTGCAAGAGCGGGTTAACAACGTCCGCGACTTCCTGAACGAAGGTGACGACGTGCTCGTGAAGGTGCTCGATATCGATAACCGCAACCGGGTGAAGCTCTCGATCAAGGAGATCACCGAAGAAGAGAAAGCGGCCTTTGAAGCCGCCGACGTGGAAGTCGCTGACTAACCAGCGGCAGCGTCGATATCACCGCCCTCGCAGCGTCTCGTTGCGAGGGCGGTATTGTTTGGGAGATTGTCCGGGGACAGGGAGGAAGGAGCGATGGAGCAGCAACAAGCACCGCGTTGGTGGGCAGTGTTCGCGGTGATGATGGGGATTTTCCTGCTGGTGACGGCCGAGCAGCTACCGATTGGTCTGCTGTCGCAGGTAGCGTCCTCCATGGGCGTTACGCCAGGCATGGCAGGCTTGATGGTCACGGTGCCTGGGGTGGTGGCTGCCTTCTCGGCGCCGCTTCTGCCGGTCGCGGTGGGGCGTCTTGATCGCCGCATCATGCTGACGCTACTCATGGGTGTCATGGTGCTGGGTAGCGTGCTGACGTCGCTGGCCAGCAATTTGGCGCTACTGTTGGCCTCGCGTGTGCTGGTCGGACTCAGTATTGGCGGTTTCTGGGCAGTCGCCGGGAGCATTGCGCCGCGTCTGGTGCCCGAGGCCCAGGTGTCCAAGGCAATGACGGTGATCTTTGGCGGGGTTGCAGCGGCGTCGGTGCTGGGGGTGCCACTAGGAACCCTGCTGGGCGAGTTCAGCAGCTGGCGGGTTGCCTTTGGCGCGCTGGGCGGTTTAAGCCTGTTAACGGCCATGGCGCTGTGGTACTGGCTGCCACCATTGCCACCCCGCGAGCCGGTTCGACTGCGGATACTGGCGCAGCAGTTCAGCAACCGCGGCGTACGGGTGGCAGTGCTGACCACCGGTTTTGTCGTGGTGGGGCACTTCGCGGCCTATACCTTTATCAGCCCCGTACTGCAGGACATCAGCGGTATTGCGCAGCGTCACGTGGGCAGTTTGCTGCTGCTCTACGGGGCGGCGGGAATCCTGGGTAATATCGCGGCAGGCATGTTCGCCGGTCGTCACCCTTATCGCGCCGTGCTGGCGATCCCCTGCGTGTTACTGCTGGTCGTTGCGGCCTTTCCCTGGCTGGGCGTGACGCCGACCAGCGGTGTGGCGTTGTTGATGGTGTGGGGCGCGGTGTTCGGCAGCGTGTCGGTGAGCATTCAAACCTGGATTCTGCGCACCGCCCCGAACACCGAGGCGGCTACCGCGCTGATGGCGTTTACCTTCAACCTGTCAATCGGGTTTGGGGCGATGGTCGGCGGGCGGATTGTCGACGGCACCAGCCTGCCGGTGGCGATGTGGGCCGCGTCGGGGCTGTTTTTGCTGGGTACACTGCTGGTGTTGCGAACGCCGTCGAGGGTCGTGGGGGAGAGGCACCGCTGAGCCAGGCAAAAAAATACCCCCGTCGAGGCGGGGGCATAGCGGTGATACATCAGCCGCGTCGGCCGTACAGGCTAGCTTCGTTCAATCGCCAGTGCGACCCCCTGGCCGCCGCCGATACACAGCGTCGCCAGGCCTTTTTTCGAATCGCGGGCAATCATTTCATGCAGCAACGTCACGAACACCCGGCAGCCCGAGGCACCGATGGGGTGGCCCAGGGCAATCGCGCCGCCGTTGACGTTGACCTTGCTGGTATCCCAGCCGAGCTCTTTATTGACCGAAAGCGCCTGGGCCGCAAAGGCTTCGTTGGCTTCCACCAGGTCCAGGTCGTCGAGGTGCCAGCCCGTTTTTTCCAGGCAGCGGCGAGTGGCCGGTGCGGGGCCAATGCCCATGATCGCCGGGTCGACGCCCGCGTTGGCGTAGCCGGCAATCCGGGCGAGCGGCTCCAGGCCAAGCTGTTTGGCTTTTTCCGCCGAGCAGATCATTACCACCGCGGCGCCATCGTTGAGCGCCGAGGCGTTACCGGCGGTCACGGTGCCGTCTTTCTTGAACGCCGGGCGCATGCTGCCTAGTTTCTCGGCGGTGACTTCGCGTGGGTTCTCGTCGGTATCAAACACCAGCGGGTCGCCTTTGCGCTGGGGAACTTCCACCGGCACGATCTGGCTTTTGAACCTGCCCTCTTTAATGGCGGCCGCGGCTTTCTGTTGCGACGCAGCAGCGAATTCATCCATCGCTTCACGGGTAATGCCGTACTTTTCGGCCAGGTTCTCCGCGGTGATGCCCATGTGGTAATTATTGAAGGCATCCCACAGACCGTCGTGCACCATGGAGTCGATAGCCTTCCAGTCGCCCATGCGCTGCCCGTTGCGTGAATTGGGCAGTACGTGGGGAGAGGCCGACATGTTTTCCTGGCCACCGGCCAGAATCAGCTCGGCATCGCCGCAGCGAATGGCCTGAGTCGCGAGATGCAGGGCTTTCAGGCCCGAGCCACACACCTTGTTGATCGTCATGGCCGGTACGGCCTCGGGAAGACCGGCCTTGATCGACGCCTGGCGAGCTGGGTTCTGGCCGACACCGGCGGTCAGTACCTGGCCCAGCAGCACTTCATCGACCTGGTCGGCAGCAACGCCCGTTGATGAAAGAATGTCCTTGATGACGAGTGCGCCCAGGTCACTTGCGGGAATACCGGCAAGAGATCCTCCAAAAGCGCCTACAGCGGTGCGGCGTGCCGCCACAATGACTACTTCTTGCATAACAGACTCCTGGTCTAAGTAACGCCGGTGGGAAAACGCCAGCGTTTGTGTTGAGCGTTGTTGTAACCGTTATTGTCTCAGCATAGGTCTTGTATCAGCATAGGGGAAGGGTGTGGTTGGCGGCAATATGCTTTTTGGCCCAAATGAAAACGGGCCAGCGTGTGGCCCGTCGATCATTGTTTCTGCCCGCCCTAGGCAAGCTGGACAGGGATCGCATTACTGGTGTGGCTGACGTGGTTGCCTTCCTGAAGATACACCAGCGCGGGCTGATGGTTATCCAGCTCGGCTTCCGAGTAGTGGGCATAGCTGCAGATGATGATGCGATGCCCCGGTGACGCCAGATGGGCGGCAGCACCGTTGATCGAGATCAGGCGTGAGCCTTCTTCACCGCGGATGGCATAGGTGGTGAAGCGTTCGCCATTTTCCACGTTATAGATCTGGATCTGTTCGTTCTCGCGGATGCCGGCCATGTCCAGCAGGTCGCCGTCGATGGCGCAGGAGCCTTCGTAGTTGAGTACTGCGTGGGTCACGCGGGCCATATGCAACTTGGCTTTGAGCATAATCGTGTGCATGGAAACTCCTAGATAGCAACGCTAGCGTTGGTGGCTAGCATTCGTCGCAGCCGGTAGCTGCACGCTGAGGTTGTCGATAAGCCGGGCAGGGCCGAGATGGGCGGCGGCTAGCAGAACGGCGTGGCGCGTCGAGGGGGTCACTGGGCCGAGCATGGTGTCACGCAGCTCCAGGTAGTCCGGCGTAAAACCCGCATCATACAGGGCCGTGTGGCCTCGGTGTAGTACCTGTTCGACGGATTCGCCATGCTCTAATGCATCGCGCAAGCTGCACAGGGTTTGGTAAAGCGCAGGGGCCACTGCCCGTTCCTGCTGGCTCAGATAGCCGTTACGTGAAGACAGCGCAAGGCCATCCTCGGCGCGCACAATGGGGACGCCGATAATCTCGATGGGCAGGTGCAGGTCGCTGACCATCTTGCGAATCACCGCAAGCTGCTGGTAGTCCTTTTGGCCAAAAAAGGCCACGTCGGGCTGCACCAGATTAAACAGCATGCTGACCACGGTGGAAACGCCGTCAAAGTGCCCAGGCCGGGAGCCGCCACACAGGCCTTCCCCCATCTCGGGCACGTGCACCAGGGTCTGGGCGTCTAAACCATCAGGGTACAGCGCGCTGACGGTCGGGCTGAACAGGATATCGCAGCCTGCTTCGGTTAGCTGTGTCTGGTCCGCCTCGAAGGTACGAGGATAGGCGTCCAGGTCTTCGCCGGGGCCAAATTGCATGGGATTGACGAACAGGCTGGCGACGACCACGTCTGCGCTCTGCCGGGCGCGGGCAACCAGCGCAAGGTGCCCGGCGTGAAGGTTGCCCATGGTGGGTACCAGGGCAATCCGCTGGCCGCGTAATCGGTGCTCGCGCAGCGTATGGCGTAGCTCGGAGATGTCTCGCAAAGTATGCATAGCAGTCTTGTCGTCGTTCACGGGCATTGCGCTAATACGTTCCCATTGGAACATCGTTTAAAAGCAGTGTTCCGGCGCGGGGAAGGTCCGGGTTTTGACCGCCTCGTGATAGTGCTGAAACGCCGACTGAATGCTGTCGGCGTCAGCCATGAAGTTTTTCACAAAGCGCGGCGTACGACCGTGGGTCACCCCGAGAACATCGTGCATCACCAGGATCTGGCCGTCGGTATCCGGACCCGCGCCGATACCGATCACCGGCACTTCCAGCGCTTCCGTGACCGCCTTGCCCAGGCTCGCGGGCACGCACTCCAGTAAGATGACCGATGCGCCCGCCGCAACGAGGGTTTTGGCATCGTTAATGATCTGCTCTGCCTGGGCGGCCTCTCGGCCTTGTACCTTATAGCCGCCAAGTTGATAGACCGTCTGCGGGGTCAGCCCCAGGTGTGCGCAGACAGGGATGCCACGACGGGTCATCTCGCGGATGCCGTCGGCCATCCAGGCTTCGCCTTCGACCTTGACGAGCTCGGCACCGGCGCGCATGAGAGCGGCGGCGTCGTCCAGCATGCGTTCGGTGGTGGCATTGCTCATGAAGGGCAGGTCGACCATCAGCAGGCTATGGCCTTTGCCACGGGCCGTGCAGCGGGTGTGGTAACAGATGTCGTCAATGGTCACCGGCAGGGTGCTGTTGTGGCCCTGCAGGACCATGCCCAGCGAGTCGCCCACCAGCAACACATCGATCCCTGCGTGGCTGGCGGCGTGGGCAAAGGAAGCATCATAGGCGGTCAGGCAACTGAACGTTTCGCCAGCGCGCTTGTGCGCCTGTAGCGTGCTCAGGGTGACGGTTTTCATGGCGTGCTCTCATGTTCTACGTGAGGCCGACGCGGCATCGGCGTGCGGCCAGTGTTAACGCCGCCTTGTGGCGGGCGCTGAGTGGCGTAACCGGTAATTGTTACCTGAATGCAGGCTTGGTGTCGAGATGTGTGTCAGATGGTAGCCGTCGGGGTAACATCGGCATCCGTTAGCCGACGTATCGGCGCGCTATCGAGTTCGGCCCGCCAGTCACCCAGTGGGCGATGGTGGAGGCTTAAGTCCGGGGCCAGCTCGTACAAGGGGACAAGGACAAAGGCGCGTGTGTGCATATGTAAATGAGGAACCCGAAGGCGGGGCAGTCTGATCGTTTCCTGGCCGTAAAGTAGCAGGTCCAGGTCGAGTGTCCGTGGCCCCCACCGGCGTTGCCGTTGTCGGCGATGTCGCTGTTCCAGCGCCTGCAGTTGGTCGAGCAGCGCAAGAGGCGAGAGTCGCGTTTCAAGCGCGGCAACCGCATTGATAAAATCGGGCTGATCCTGGGGGCCCAACGGCGGCGTGGCATACAGTGAAGAGGTATCGACCACGTCGCTCAGCGGGAGGCGGGCAAGCTCATCAAGCGCCTGACGGACCTGGGCCATGGGGTTATCCAGGTTGCTCCCCAGGCCGATATAGGCAAGCGACATGTGCGCGGTTAACCTTCGCTCTTGCGCGGTTTGCGGCGCCGTTTACGGCGGCGGTCGCCCTGGCCTGCAGGGTCGCCGCCCACCTTTTGCAGCAGCCGGCGTTGATCGTGTTCATCGCCTGTCTGGAAGGCGTTCCACCATTCACCCAGCCCGCCAGGGATTTCTCCTGACTGTTCGCGCAGCAGCAGCAGGTCATAAGCGGCACGGAAGCGCGGGTGTTCGCGGGTCTGGAACGCCTTTTTGCCGCGGCGCAGGGGTAAGCGCCCCTGAAGCTCCCAAATGTCGCGCATCGGCATGCCAAAGCGTTTGGGGATGGATACATGCTGAAGCTGTCGAGTCACTACCTGCTGAGCGGCCGCTTGTAGCGCGGGAATGGACGGCATGCCCTCGCTTTCAAGCGCTGCCTGGCGGTGGGCAACCGGGGGCCACAAGAACGCCGCCAGCAAGAACGCAGGGGTGACGGGGCGGTCTTCGGCGATACGCTTGTCGGTGTTGGCAAGCGCCTTTTCAATCAAATCTTCCGCCCATGCCGCATCCGCCATGGCCTCTTCGGCTTCGGGGAACAGCATGCCAAACAGTCCGTAATGGCTTAGCATCCTGAAGGTCACCAGGCCATGACCCGACATGAACAGCTTGAGTACTTCATCGAAAAGCCTCGCCGGGGGGATACTCAACAGCAGCGGTGCCAGATCGTACATGGGCGCTTCGGTGTCGGCGTCAATCGTGAAGTCCAGCTTGGCGGCAAACCGCACTGCCCGCAGCATGCGAACCGGGTCCTCGCGGTAGCGGGTAGCGGGGTCGCCAATCAAGCGCAGTGTCCGCGCCTCGATATCCTGCGCCCCGTTGGCAAAGTCATGGATAGTGAAATCGGCGATGTTGTAGTACAGCGCATTCACCGTGAAGTCGCGCCGCAGAGCATCCTCTTCGATATTGCCCCATACGTTGTCGCGCAGCAAAAGGCCGTCATCCGACTGTTGAGCAATATGATCGCCGTGTTCGTCCTGGGGCTTGCCGCGGAAGGTCGTGACCTCGATGACTTCGCGGCCAAAGCGCACATGCACAATACGGAAACGGCGCCCGATCAGGCGCGAATTGCGGAAAAGATCGCGTACCTGCTCGGGGGTTGCGTTGGTCGCAACATCAAAATCCTTGGGCATTTTGCCAAGCAGGGCGTCGCGAATGCAGCCGCCTACCAGATAGGCTTCAAACCCGGCGCCATTCAGGCGATAAAGCACCTTCAAGGCAGCATCGCTGATCTGCTGACGAGAAACGGGATGCTCGGAGCGAGGTATGATGCGGGGGCTAAGCGCGCCTGATGCGCCCTGTTGGGGTTCGAGCAGAGATTTCAATTGCTCTCCCGGACTGTGTAATAAACGGGTAAATCCTTTAAGCATGCGGCGGAATCGACTCGCAGGATATCGAAAAAGTGGCCCTAATGTAAGCGACGAGTCGCTGAGTGTAGCCGACCGCTGGAGGCTTGCAAAGCGTTGGCAGGGTTGTGGCACGAGCAAGGCCGCTAAACGCAGAAAGGGGAGGCCAATAAGGCCTCCCCTGTAAAAGCGACAATCAGCGTCCGTTGCTGCTGTTTTTCTTCATGATGGCACATCGCCCTGAATACGCACCGCAGTCGGTAGGCGTGGCAATCACGTGGATTCCGACCGCCTCGTATTCAAAACAATAATCCAACCGCGAATCTTTCATCCTCCGGCGATTTGTTATTGGATCCGGGGTGTACACACTGACTGCTGTTGTTCTTGTTGGGGCGCAGTCTTTCCGGCGTACGTCGCGTCCATTTTTTGGGCACTTGCCGTGTTTTATTGTTGTATGTAGCGCTTATTTTTCTTAGCGCAAGCAAGTAACGAGATACAAGCCTGTTGTTGTTGTTAGTACCGTTATCTCTGCCTGGCCCTGTTGTTCTTGTTGTGGCTCAGGTCTGGGCGGTGTCATGTTGTTTTTGTTGGCGACTTACCGCGTTGCCCAGTTTGTTTTTCTTACCCAGATATATTGCACTCGCCGTGCCACTCGCAAGATAACGCATGGAATTCAGGTGGTTGGGTTTTTCTGCTATGCCAGGAAAGGATTGTGAGAATGAAGTGTTACCCGCTTTGAGCCGTCTTTCGTGTGGGAAGGTAACAGTATGCGGGTAACGAATTTCGTGGATATTTCTTTGATAAATCAGTGTATTAGACGTTAGTTGTAGGCGCGATGGCGCTGTTCAGCTAGGGCGACGTGCCGTCTTCTTGCGCGGTATGCCCAGCCGCTGGCGCCGCTCCCATAGGTTTTTGCGGCTGATCCCCAGCTTCTGTGCCAGCTCGGTCTCGCTCATCTGGTCCTGGTGCTCGAGTACAAAGTGTTGGAAATAGTCTTCCAATGACAGGTCATCGTCTTCGGCGCCGGGTTGAAGTGTGTCGGCGCTGGCGGCTGAAGGAGGGGGGCTGGCCGCTGGTGTCGGGCGATGGGAAACGGGGGCAAGCCCCAGGTCGTCGGGGTGGATCAAATGGCCTTCGGCCAGAATGACGCCGCGTTCCAGGGCATTTTCCAGCTCACGCACGTTGCCGGGCCAGGGATAGTCACGCAGCTCATGGCGTGCCGCCCGGGATAGGCGCAGCCCTTGGCGATCGTGGCGCTTGCAGGCCTTGTCGAGCAGGATGTCGGCGATTTCCAGCACGTCGTCTTCGCGCTCACGCAACGGCGGCAGCTCGATCTGCATGACATTCAGCCGGTAGTACAGGTCCAGGCGAAATTCGCCACTCTTGGAGAGCGCGCGCAGGTCGCGGTGGGTCGCGGCGATCAGGCGGACATCCACATGGCGGGTTTCCACCGAGCCGATTTTGCGAATTTCGCCTTCCTGGAGCACGCGCAGCAGCCGTGCTTGAGCGTCGAGGGGTAACTCGCCAATTTCGTCCAGAAATAGCGTGCCGCCATCGGCGGCTTCGACCAGCCCGGTGCGCGCGGCGCTGGCGCCGGTGAAGGCGCCTTTTTCATGGCCAAACAGCTCTGACTCGATCAATGTTTCCGGGATGGCCGCGCAGTTGACGCATATCAGCGGAGCCTTGGCCCGTTTGCTTTGTTGATGCAGGGCGCGGGCGACGAGTTCCTTGCCGGTGCCGGACTCCCCCAGAATGAGCACCGTGACATCGGCGGGCGCGGTTTTGCGAATGCGGGTGTAGACCTGCTGCATGGCCACGCAGTTGCCGATCATGGTTTGTCGGCCGCCCCCGTCATCGGTGATGTCGGGCGGCGGGCTGTGCTGCATCGACTGCTGGTGAAGAATCCGCGCAACGGTTTCCAGGAGCTCTGCGTGGTCAAACGGTTTGGCTACGTAGTCCACCGCGCCCTGTTTGAGGGAGTCGACCGCCGAGCGCATGCTGGCATAGCTGGTCATGATCAGAACCGGCGCTGGCGCGGCGGCCTGGATCAGGTGGGTTCCCGGCTCGCCGGGCAGGCGTAGGTCGCTGATAATCAGATCAAAGTCGGCCAGCTCGAGTGTCTCGGCCTCTTCGGCACTGCCCGCTTCGCTGACCTCATAGTCGTGGCGCTCGAGCAGACGTCTGAGTGCACTGCGAATAATGGCTTCATCTTCAACAATCAGAATCCTAGACATGGGGCAGCTGATCATCCTGTTGGAAAAGCGGTAGCCACAGGGTTATGGCCGTACCGCGAGATGTTCCGGGCGGTGGCGATGCCACCTCAATTCTGCCGTGATGCTCATTGATAATCTGGTAGGCCAGTGATAACCCGAGCCCGGTGCCTTCCCCGGCTGCTTTGGTGGTGGTGAAGGGCTCAAACAGGTGGTCACGTACCTTGGGGTCAATACCCTGACCGTCGTCGGTCACACACCACCATGCCTGATCAGCCTGCTTGCCTGCCGTGATGCGTACGCTGCCCTCGGGGCCGCAGGCATCCCGCGCGTTGCCCAGTAGATTTACCATCACCTGGGTCAGGCGCTGGGCATCCCCTTGCACCACCAACGCGTCCGTACACTCATTGGTAAAGATGACATCCTCGCCCGAGCGGGCCAGGTGGATCAAGTGCAAGGCATCGTCGGTGATCGTTCTTAGCACGACGGGCGAGCGAGGCAGCCCGGGTGAATCGCGCCCGGCATGGGCAAAGCCGACCAGTGAATTGACGATCTTGGTGACCCGCTCGGTCAACTGTTGAATATGATCGGCGGTTTCCAGCAAGGCGGGATCCTGAGTGTCATAACGCAGGTTTTGCGCCAGCGACGAGATGCCGGTAATCGGATTGCCTATTTCATGGGCAACGCCCGCCGCCAGTTGGCCGATGGAAGCGAGGCGAGCGGCGTGAACCAGCTCGTCCTCCAGCCACTTCATCTCGGTGTGGTCTTCCACCAGAATGACGCTGCCACCGCGACTGTCGTTGCCGCTCAGGTCGGCCTTGTGCAGCGTCAGGAAGTAGTCTTTGTCGTGGAGCCTCACGGCTTGTTTGTACAGTGGCGACGGCCCTTCGTTGAGTACGCTACCCAGCAGCCATGGCCAGGGGGCAGGCAGGCTGTCCCGGCGCGAGCCGATCACGCTTTCCCCACTGATGCCGGAAAGCTGCGAAAGCGCCTGATTCCACATCACCAGCTCTTCGTCGTCGCCGAGGACGCAAAGCCCGACGGGCAGGTAAGCCAGCGTTTGGCGATGGTGGCGGCGCAGCCCATCGAGCTCGCGGGCAAGCCCGGTGAGCCGCGAGCGATAGGCTTCCAGGCGGCTTTCCACGAAATGGATGTCATCGGTAATCGGCGCATCGTCGTGCCGGTAGGGCAGGTAACGGTCGACGATGTCGCGCGCCACTGAAGGACCCATCAAGCCGGAAAGGTTGGCCTGGATACGGTCGCGAAGGCGGCGCAGTGCGTAGGGGCGGCGTTCCTGGTGAGTCAGGTTGAGTGCCTTGAGCGCGCGGTCGACTTCACGGTGGGCGGCGTCATCGCCCAGTGCCTGGGCCAGGTGGGCGGAGAAGTCACTCGCTGTGGCGGCTTCCAGCGGCAGGCGTTTCGAGCGAATGACCGCATCCACCGAGCAGGCTTCGGCCGCCGATTTTTCACCTTCCGAGGTGCGAGTGAACAGCGAAACGACAATCAGCAGCAGGATGTTGAGCGATTGAGACAACAAGGTGACGCTATACCAGATGGGTGCATCCGTGGGTGTCAGCGGTGTCAATGGCAGGGTGGGTGGGGTATAGCCCGCCACCAGGGGCAGCCATAGCCCCCAGAGCCAGACGCCAACCCCCCCGATCAGGCCAGCCACCATGCCCTTGCGGTTGGCACCCGGCCAGTAGAGCAGCGCCAGCATGCCTGGCAAACACTGGGCCATGCCGATGAAGGCGGCGAGCCCCAGGCTGGTCAGCGGGTGATGACGGCCAACCCACTGATAAAACAGCCAACCGCTTAAAATAACCCCGATCACCAGCCCCCGGCGCAGCCATAGCAGCCAGCCATACAAGTCACTACGTGCTTCGGGGGGCCTTGCCACCAACACGATGTGGTTGAGCACCATCCCCGAGAGCGCCAGCGCGATCAGCATCATGGTGCCGCTGGCGGCCGCCAGGCCGCCGATAAACGCCAGCGCACCGACCCACCAGTGCTCGCTCAATGCATAGGCGGCGTAGGCGGTGAAGGGGAGCGTCTCGTTGACCGACTGCGCAGCCCACCAGATAAGCGGGACAGGCAACGCCATCAGCAGTAAAAATAGCGGCAAGGTCCAGCTTGCCTGCAGCAGCGTCTGCGGCGACAGGCTTTCCGCAAAGGTGATATGAAACAAATGTGGCATCATGAAGGCGGCGGCAAAAAACAATAGCAGCAGGGTGCGCCATTGGGCGGGATCAAAGCGGGCGGTGCGCGCCTGGGCAAGGTAGCCGGGGCCTTCGAGCCATGCCTGCAGGTCGCCAGGGCCACTGAACACAAACCACAATGCCACGGCACCCAGCCCCAGCATGGCCAGCAGTTTGACGACCGATTCGATCGCCATGGTGCTCAACAGGCTGTTGTGACGACTATGCACATGACTGTGTCGCGCCCCGAGCATCACCGCCAAAGCGGCGATGGCCGCGCAAAATGTAAGCGCCACGACAGGCCCGGCCTGGCTCTGAGTGAAAAGATTGACCGCCTCGCTCATGGTTTTGACCTGAATGCCCAGCAATGGCAACACCGCGAGCAGGCTGACCAGGGTTACCAGAGTGCCCGCCCAGCGGGAGCGAAAACGAAAGGCGAACAGATCCGCCAGTGAGGCGAGTTGATAGGTACGGGTGATCCGCTGAATGGGGACCAGCAGCACCGGGGCAAGCAGAAAGGCACCGGCGGCCCCCAGGTAGTAGGCGAGATAGCCAAAGCCGACATTAGCCGCCAATTCGACGCTGCCATAAATTGCCCAGGCGCTGGCATAAACGCCTAGTGCCAGGGTATAGACGGCAGGATGACGGCTGATGCGCAGCGGTATCCAGCCCCGTTCCACCGCCAGGGCGCAGCCCAGCAGAAGGGCAAGATAGCCCAGGCCGAGAAGCAGCGCGCCAAGAACCTCAACGCTCATCCAGTTTCCTCTTCTGTTCAAGCCACAGTGTCAGGGCGATCAGCCCGCCCCAGATAACAAAGGGCCGATACCAGGCCACGCTCGGGTCGCTCCAGCCATCCATCAACAGGGGGGAGAGCAGATAGCCGCCGAAGACCAGAAACAGCATGATGCGGTAAACGTACATGTCAGGGCTCCTGTGGCAATTCGCGCTGCGCTGACGGTGACAGTCGCTCGACCGACCAATGTGTCACCGCCCAGTCTAACTGCGTTGCCACCGGCGCTTGGGCAAGGTCATCGGGTGGCGCCTGGTCAAGTGCTTGCAGCGCCCGAAACAGCTGGTGGCGTATGGCGCTCGGCTCGTCGGCCAACGCCGGTGCAAGGTTCTGCTTGGAAAGCTTTTGGCCCTGGGGTGTCACCACCAAGGGTAAATGCAGGTAACGGGGCTCGGGAACTGCCAGTGCCACTTGCAACTGGCGCTGCCAGGGCGTGTTGTCGAGCAGGTCAAAGCCTCTGACAACGTCCGTTATGCCCTGCTCGGCGTCGTCGACAACCACCGCCAGTTGATAGGCCCAGAGAGCATCTTTGCGTTTGAGGACGACATCCCCCAGTGTTTCAGGGTCGAACTGCTGCCAGCCAAACAGGCGGTCGTGCCATTGCACCGGGCGCTTTCCCAGGTCGCTGCGCAGCCGCCAGGCGACCGGCTGGGTGGGGTCACTCAGCCCGGTGCGACACCAGCCAGGATAGACCGGATATGCCTGCCACTGTTTGCGCGAACAGCTGCAAGGGTAGGCCAGCCCCAGGTCGGCGAGGGTATCGAGCGCCTGCTGATAGGCAGCGTGGCGGTCATGCTGCCAGCGAACGGTCTCGTCCCAGTGAAGGCCAAACGTTTCCAACTGGCGCAAAATGATGCTGTCGGTGCCTGACGGGCAGCGTGGCGGGTCGATATCTTCAATGCGTACCAGCCAATCGCCGCCCGCCGCGCGGGCGTCCAGGTAACTGCCCAGGGCTGCCACCAGCGAGCCAAAATGCAGAGGCCCTGACGGTGTGGGGGCGAACCGCCCACGATAGCGAGTTGGTTGCGTCATCGAAGCCTTCCAGAAACCAAAACGGGCACCACAGGGTGCCCGCATTTCACAATAGCATACAGGTCGATTCTTCCTGGCTTAGCCGCCGAGTTGCTTCTCCTTGAGCTCGGCCAGGGTCTTGCAGTCGACGCATAGCGTGGCGGTCGGGCGCGCTTCAAGACGGCGAATACCAATCTCGACCCCGCAGGCTTCGCAGAAGCCGTAATCGTCTTCGTCGATCTTCTCGATGGTTTCGTTAATTTTCTTGAGCAGCTTACGCTCGCGGTCCCGGGTGCGCAGCTCAAGGCTGAAACCTTCTTCCTGGGTCGCCCGATCGGCCGGATCGGCGTAGTTGTTAGCATCTTCCTGCAGGTGGCGTACGGTACGGTCCACCTCTTCCATGAGGTCCTGTTTCCAATCCAACAGCAGCTGGCGGAAGTGCGCCAGCTGTTGGTCATTCATATATTCTTCACCCGTTGCCGGCTCATACGGTGTGAAGGGCTTGGACGCTTCCGGTTTTTTTTCCGCTACTGGCATGGGAGTGCCCCCTACGTATGTGACTACTGATCGACCATGAGCGTGTGTCACGATCTCACGCCAAAGGGATGCTTGTTTAGCTGAAAATTGGCTGTGTTGCAAGCATAATAGAATGCTTTCTATCATGAACTTGCCTCCAGTGCGACCAAGCTCATGTTTTTACTGCCGCTAGGTAAGGAGCCGTTATGGCCTGGAATTCACGGGTGAATCATGTCGCACCTTTTCGTGTGATGCATCTACTGGAAATGGCTCAGGCGCGTGAGGCAGCGGGCCATGATGTGATTCACCTCGAAGTAGGGGAGCCGGATTTTGCTACCCCCGCGCCGGTTGTGGCCGCGGGTCAGCAAGCATTGGCGACAGGCAAAACCCGCTACACGCCTGCCGCTGGCCTGCCCGCATTGCGCGAGGCCATTGCCGGTCACTACGCGGAGCACTTCAATGCCTCGGTAGACCCCGCGCGGATTCTGGTCACACCCGGCGCTTCGGGGGCGCTGCTGCTGGCCAGCCAGCTACTGGTCGAGACGGGCGATCGGGTCATGATGGCCGATCCCAACTACCCGTGTAATCGCCATTTCATGGCTCTGGCTGGTGCCGACGTCGATGCTATCCCGGTCGGTCGTGACAGCGGCTGGCAGTTGGACGCTGCGCTGGTCGAGCGGCACTGGCAACCCCATACGCGGCTGGCGATGCTGGCATCGCCTTCCAACCCGACCGGCCATACGTTGAGTGCCGATGCGTTGAAAGCGGTGTTCAAGGCGGTGGCCGAACGTGGCGGCGAGGTGCTGGTGGATGAGATCTATCAGGGGCTGAATTACGACGACGCGCCTCTTTCGGCAACGTCGTTGTCTGACGACGCCTTTGTGGTCAACAGCTTTTCCAAATACTTCGGCATGACCGGCTGGCGCCTAGGCTGGCTGGTGGCCCCCGAGCGTGCGATCGAGCCGCTCACCAGGCTTGCCCAGAACGTGTTTCTTGCCGCCCCGACGCCTTCCCAGCACGCTGCATTGGCCGCCTTTACCCCCGAGTGTCGCGACATTCTCGAGACTCAGCGGGCGACGCTCAAGCAGCGTCGTCAGGTATTGCTTGAGGGCTTGGCGCAGTTAGGGCTGGCGCCGGATCTGCCGCCCCAGGGGGCGTTTTATCTGTGGCTGGACATTTCCCGCTATAGTCGTGACAGCCAGGATTTTTGCGAACGGCTGCTGCGTGAGGAGAACGTGGCGATCACGCCGGGCATCGATTTTGCCGTACAGGGCGGCGAGCATCATGTGCGTATTGCCTTCACCAACGACGTCGAGCGGCTGGAAGACGCCGTGGTGCGCATTACCCGCTTTGTGAGCCGTCTATGATTGCCTACCAGGGCTTGGTGCCGGGTACCTTGCTGCGCCGCTACAAGCGCTTTCTGGCCGATGTGCGCCTGGACGACGGCCGGGACGTCGTCGCTCACTGCCCCAATACCGGCTCGATGAAGGCGGTCAATGTGCCCGGTTGCCGGGTATGGCTGTCGCCAAGCGATAATCCGAAACGCAAGCTGGCCTGGACCTGGGAATGGATCGAGCTGCCGCAGCCGGATGGCACGGCGGCGCTGGCCTCGGTGCATACCGGGCGCGCCAATCGCATTGTGGAGGCGGCCATCAAGGCGGGTGATATCGCGCCGCTGGCGGGGTATCCAACGCTCAGGCGCGAGGTGAAAGTGGCCGACGCGCGGTTGGATTTTCGCCTGGACGACCCTGACCGTGGCGCCGTCTACATCGAAGTCAAGCAGGTGACGCTAAAAGAAACCGACGGGCATGGTTACTTCCCCGACTCGGTCAGCGTGCGCGGCGCCAAACATCTGCGCTCGCTGCAGGCGTTAGCCGAGCAGGGTGAGCGGGCGGTGTTGCTGTTTTGCGTGGCCCATGAGGGCATTGGCGATGTGGCCCCCGCCGCGCATATTGATCCGGCTTACGCGGCTGCAATGGCGAAAGCGGCCAGGGCAGGCGTCGAGGTGTTGGCATACGGGATAGACGTGCAGTGGGCGGCCGCCAAGCCCGCGTCAGTGCGCCTGACGCGGGCCTTGCCGATACGCTGGTCGGTGACCTCAGCGGCGACGTACGCGGAAAATGGCGATTTCACCGAACAGGTTGGGCCATAGCCGGGAAGTCCAGTGCCCGCGGTGGTCACCCACGCCCACGGCGCGATCCACAATCACCATGCCTTTTTCACGGCACAGGTGCTCAAAGTCGTTGAAGGTGGAGAGATGAATGTTGGGGGTGTCGTACCAGGCGTGGGGCAGCGACTTGGAAACCGGCATGTAGCCGCGCAGGCCCAGGTGAATACGGTGACGCCAATAGGCAAAGTTGGGAAACGTGATGATGCCCTCTTCGGCAACGCGCAGCATTTCATCGAGCATTTTATCGGGGCGACGCAGGGCCTGCAGGGCCTGGGTCATGATCACCTGATCGTAGCTGTTGTCGCAGAAGCTGCCCAGGCCATCGTCGAGGTTATGCTCGATGACATTGACGCCGCGGGCCACGCAGCCGGTAATGCCGTCGTGATCGATTTCAAGGCCGTAACCGGTCACGCCTTTGTGCTGGGCCAGCGCTTCGAGCAGTACACCATCACCGCAGGCCAGGTCCAGCACGTGCGCGCCCTCGGGGACCCAGTCGTAGATCAGTTCCAGATCAGCGCGCATCATGGTGTCTCCTCTGCATCCGGATGAGCGAGGTTAAGCTCGCGGGCCGCGCGATTCATGAAAGCACCGAATACCGCTTCGTAGCGGGGCTCGGGTAACAAGAACGCGTCGTGGCCATGGGGCGAGTCGATATTGGCGTAGCTCACCGGTTTGCCTGCACGGGTGAGGGCGTCGACCAACTCCCGAGAGCGTGGCGGCGGAAAGCGCCAGTCGGTGGTGAAGCTGACAATCAGGAACGGGCACTGTGCCGGGGCGAGGGCGTTGGCGAGATCCCCGCCCTGGGTGGACGCCGGGTCGAAGTAATCCAGCGCCTTGGTCATCAGCAGGTAGGTGTTGGCGTCAAAGGCGGTGGAAAACGTATCACCCTGATAGCGCAGGTAGGATTCCACCTGGAATTCGACCCCGAAGCCGAAGTTCAGGTCGTTGCTGCGCAGGTCACGGCCGAACTTGCTGCCCATGGCGTCTTCGGAAAGGTAGGTGATATGGCCCACCATACGGGCCAGCTTCAGCCCACGCTTGGGCACGGTATTATGTTCGGCGTACCAGCCGTCAAAAAAATCCGGGTCGGAGCGAATCGCCTGACGCGCGACTTCATTGAAGGCAATGTTCTGCGCCGACAGGCGTGGCGTTGCGGCGATGACCACCGCATTGGCCACCCGGTCAGGGTAGGTCATTGTCCACTCCAGCACCTGCATGCCCCCAAGGCTGCCGCCCACCGCTGCCGCCCAGCGCTCGATCCCCAGCTGGTCGGCCAGGCGAGCCTGGCTGGCCACCCAGTCACTCACCGTGACCATGGGGAAGTCTGGGCCCCACTGGCGACCGGTGTCGGGGTTGTGGCTCACCGGGCCGGTGCTGCCGTGGCAGCCGCCCAGGTTGTTCAGGGACACGACGAAAAAGCGGTTGGTGTCGATAGCTTTGCCGGGGCCGATATGGGCGTCCCACCAGCCGGGCTTGCGGTCTTCCTGACTGTGATAACCGGCCGCGTGGTGGTGGCCTGAGAGCGCATGGCAGATCAGTACCGCGTTGCTACGCTCGGCGTTAAGAGTGCCGTAGGTCTCGTAAATCAACTCGTACTCGGGCAATACCTTGCCGCAGGCGAGCGGAAGGGGCGTGTCGAATTTGGCGACATTCGGAGTGACCAGCCCGACGGAATTCGTCGGCCGGTCCTCAAAAGCAAGCGTGTCTGAATCGGGCATCGAAAGCGTTAGTCCTGCTGAGTCAGTCGTCGTAAATAAGCCAGTGCCAGTGATTACAGGCCGACCAGGGCGCCGGAAATGCCGGCCGCGCGAATCAGTGAGCCCACCAGTAGCCCGTCCACCAGGTTAATGGCGATAAATACCACAATGGGGGATAGATCAATCATGCCCAGCGGCGGGATGACCTTGCGTACCGGGGCCATGATGGGCTCTACCAGCTGCATGATTAACAGCGCACCTGGGTGGCTGGCGTTGGGGGCGACCCAGCTCAGAATGATCATCACGATCAAGGCGAAGAAGTAAATCTTCAGGATGGCGTTGGCCAGGGCGGCGATACCGGCGATCAGTAGCCCTGTCACAGGGGGCATGCCCACGCCAATCACCATGAAAATCGCAATAATGCTGATGACCTTGAGGACAAACCCGGCCGCCAGGGTGGCAAGATCGAAGCGACCGGCGACCGGCCCCAAAAACCCCTGGAAAAGCCCCACGGCTGGCTGGGTAATCTTGACGACTGTCTGACTCATGGGGTTGTAATAGTCGGCCCTTGACGCCTGCAATAAAAATCGCAGCATGAGTAAAAACAGATAAATATTGATCAGCGAGTTAACCAGCATTAACCCGGCGCTGCCCAATTCGTTGCCCATGGCTATTTCTCCTATAAAATCCGCGTTGTTTAGTGGCCGCTCAGTTCCTTGGACATGGCTTGGGCACGCTTGGCGCAGGCCTGCATCGCGTCAGCGATTGTCGTCCTGAGCTTTGCATCTTCCATGTGCTGAATCGCCTGCTCGGTGGTGCCGCCGGGCGACATGACATTCTGTTTGAGTGTTGCCGGGTCTTTATCGCTTTGTTGTGCCATGGTGGCGGCACCCAAGGCGGTTTGAATCGCCAGGCGGCGCGCCTTATCGGCGGGAAGGCCGAGCTCGACGGCGGCATCTTCCATGGCTTCCAGCATCAGGAAGAAATACGCCGGTGCGCTGCCTGAGACCGCTGTCACCGCGTCCAGCAAGGCTTCTTCCTCGACCCATTCGACGATACCCACCGCTTCCATGAGCTGAGTCGCTATATCGCGTTGGGCATCGCTGACCCGCGCATTAGCATACAGGCCACTGGCACCGCGGCCTACCAGAGACGGTGTATTCGGCATGCAGCGAACCACAGCGTTACCCCCGCCCAGCCATTGGTCAATGGTGGCCGCGTCAAGGCCAGCGGCGATGGAAATGACCAGAGGACGGCGCTGTTGAACGGTGTCGCTGAGCGCTTCGCATACGTCGCGCATGATCTGTGGTTTAACAGCCAGCACCAGGACGTCGGTCTGGCTCGCGGCGGCGTTGTTATCGGTTTGCGTCTGGATGTTCAGGCGTGTACGTAGCGCCTCGAGTTCGCTTTCCTGAGGCGCAGTGGCCGTGATGTCGTCAGGCGTGACACCGCTGTCGATCAGGCCGCCAATGATGGCGCTTGCCATATTGCCTGCGCCAATGAAGGTGATCTTGTTCGTCATGGGGGTATCCTCTGTTGAAAAAGGCGGCGTTGAGCCGCGTGATTTCATTCGCCTGGGTAAATGCGTTCCCGGTTGGCTCGATGGTTCGTTCAGGTATTCCGCGCACCAAAAATCGCCGTCCCTAAACGTACCAGTGTGGCACCTTCCAGCACAGCCGCTTCCAGGTCGTCGCTCATGCCCATGGAAAGCGTATCAAGCGGCGTATCGGGCAGTGCCTTCTGTAACGCTGACAAAAGCTTGCGCATCTCGGCCAGAGGCTGACGCTGGGCCGCCAGGCTTTCTGCCGGGGCCGGGATCGCCATCAGGCCCCGCAGCTTGAGGCCGGGTAGCGCGGCGACCTCCTGGGCAAGGGCTTCCACGTCTTCTGGCATGACGCCTGATTTTGAGGGCTCGCGGCTGATATTGACCTGTAAGCAAACGTTGAGGGGGGCCAAATGGGGAGGGCGCTGTTCGCTAAGCCGCTTGGCAATTTTCAGGCGGTCAATGGTGTGCAGCCAAGCGAAATTTTCGGCAACGGCCCGCGTTTTATTCGATTGCAGAGGGCCAATGAAATGCCACACAAGATCTTCCAGGTCGGCAAGCTCTGCCTGCTTGTCCAACGCTTCCTGCAGATAGTTCTCACCGAACTCACGCTGACCAAGCGCGCTTGCCTGGCGAATCATCGAGGCCGGCTTGGTTTTGCTTACGGCCAGCAGCGAGGCATCATTAACCGGGCGGCCAGCGTCAATGAGGGCGCGCTCTAGGCGCTGACGCGCGCTGGCTAGTGACGCTGGAAGCGCGTTATCTGTCATACTCAGGCACCTTACCGCAGCTGGGGAAGAAAGATGGATATTACCGAACTGCTGGCATTCTCGGCAAAGCAGAATGCATCCGACCTGCACTTATCCGCTGGCTTGCCACCCATGATACGGGTTGATGGCGATATCCGTCGGCTGAATGTGCCTGCCATGGATAACAGTGCCGTGCGCCGGTTGATTCACGACATCATGAACGATCGTCAGCGCCGCGACTACGAAGAACATCTCGAAGTCGACTTCTCTTTCGAAGTGCCGGGCGTGGCGCGTTTTCGAGTCAACGCCTTTAATCAGGCCCGCGGGGCCGGCGCGGTATTCCGCACCATTCCCAATCAGGTGCTATCGATGCAGGCCCTGGGGTTGGGCGAAGTGTTCGAGCGCCTTTCCATGCTGCCGCGCGGTCTGGTGTTGGTGACCGGGCCAACCGGTTCGGGGAAAAGTACCACCCTTGCGGCGATGATCGATTACATCAATGATCATCGCTATGAGCACATTCTCACCATCGAAGACCCGGTTGAGTTTGTGCATGCCAGCAAGCGCTGCCTGATTAATCAGCGGGAAGTCCATCGTGACACGCACGGCTTTGCGGAGGCGTTGCGCAGTGCGCTGCGCGAAGACCCGGATGTGATCCTGGTGGGAGAGCTGCGCGACCAGGAAACCATCCGCCTGGCATTAACGGCGGCAGAGACCGGCCACCTGGTGCTCGGGACGCTGCATACCACGTCAGCGGCCAAGACCATTGACCGGATTATTGATGTCTTCCCCGGCGAAGAGAAGGCCATGGTGCGTTCGATGCTGTCTGAGTCGCTGCAGGCGGTGGTCGCCCAGGTACTATTGAAGCGCCAGGGAGGCGGCCGCGTGGCGGCCCATGAAATTCTGATCGCGACCTCAGCGGTGCGCAATTTGATTCGTGAAGACAAGGTGGCGCAGATCTTCTCGGCGATTCAGACCGGCGGCAACCTGGGTATGCAAACGCTGGACGCCGCCCTGTCGCAACTGGTCAACGATGGCCATGTCGGCATGGAAGACGCCCAGGCACTGGCCAAGGGCACCCTCGCTTCCCGGGAGACGTAATCGATGGCGAATAACGACGCCTCAACGCTGACGCCTGGCCAGTGGCTGCACCAGTTGCTGGACATCATGGTGACGCAGCAAGCCTCAGACCTGCTCATTTCAACGGGTGCGCCGCCCAGCCTCAAGATGCCCAGCGGGCTGGTTCCCCTGGGCCAAAAGCCGTTGAGTGAACATCAGGTAAGCGAGCTGGTAACGCACACCGTGCCCGAAGGGTTGCGCGAGCGTTTCAGGCAACAGCGCGAGGCGAACTTTGCGCTGGGATTTGAAGATAAGGGGCGCTTTCGCGTTAGTGCCTTCCAGCAGCGAAACCAGCCTGCCATGGTGATACGCCGTATCGAGCAGCACATTCCCACCCTGGAAACCCTGGGTGTGCCCACGGCGCTTGCCTCGCTCGCCCATGCCAAACGGGGGCTGGTATTGGTGGTGGGGGGCACGGGGACCGGGAAATCCACTACTCTGGCGGCGATGGTGCAGGAGCGTAATGAAACGGTCGGTGGGCACATCATCAGCATTGAAGATCCGATCGAGTACCTGCATCCGCACAAGCGCGCCATCGTTAACCAGCGTGAAGTGGGCATTGATACCGAGTCGTTCGAAGTAGCGCTCCAGAACACCCTGCGCCAAGCCCCTGATGTGATCCTGATCGGCGAGATACGCAGCCGTGAAACCATGGAACACGCGTTGACGTTCGCTGAGACAGGCCATCTCTGTCTGGCCACCTTGCACGCCAACAATTCCAATCAGGCGTTGGAGCGAATCATTCATTTCTTCCCGCATGAACGCCATGAGCAGATATGGATGGATCTTTCCCTCAACCTCCGTGCGGTGGTGGCTCAACAGCTGTTGCCCAGCCTTGACGGTGGGCGTTGTGCGGCAGTTGAGGTCATGCTGCAGTCGTCACGGCTTGCCGACCTGATTCGTAAAGGCAGGGTCGACGAGATTAAAGCAGCCATGGCGGCGTCCCGGGATGACGGCATGCAGACCTTTGACCAAGCGCTCTTCGATCTTTGCCAGGCCTCGCAGATCAGCCAGGAGGTGGCGCTTGCCCACGCGGACTCCGCCAATGACTTGCGCCTCATGCTGAAGCTTGAGGGTGGGCAGGCGACCCCGCGTTCATTGGACGAGCGTGTTCCGGAACAGTGGGCTCTGCGCGATCGCGATGATGCCTGGTGACGCTGATGCTAGGGTGCGTAAATGCCGCCAAGGACGCGTGGCCCTCTGGCGCCGGTCACCGTAGGGACATTGCCGGGAAGCTGGTGCAGGCGCTGGTGGGCCAGCCAGGCAAAGGCACCTGCCTCGATCCAGTCTTCCGGCCAGCCGTAGGCCGACGGTGACGCAAAGTCGGCAAGGGGTAGGTGAGCGGCCAGTCTTGCCATCAGGTCAGCGTTATGCGCGCCACCCCCGCAGGTGATTACCGTGATGCCTTGGTGAGTGAGAGGCAACTGCTGGATGCCCTGTGCAACGCTGATCGCCGTGAGTTCGGCAAGCGTTGCCTGAACGTCACGAGGTGCTTCGTTACCGGTCAGGTGATGCTCCAGCCATGGCAGATGAAATAGCTCGCGCCCCGTACTACGTGGGGGTGCCTGTTGAAAGAAAGGGGCTTCCAGCAGACGTTCCAGCAAACCTGGGTCCACCCTTCCGCTGGCTGCCCATGCCCCGTTCTGATCGAAACGGCCGCCCTGGTGTTTTGAGAACCAGGCATCCAGCAACACATTTGCAGGCCCCGTATCGAAGCCCGTCACGGGCGTTTCCGCGTTGCTGGGCAGCCACGTCAGGTTGGCAAAACCGCCCAGGTTCAAGATGAGCTGTTCGCCTTGCTGGCGTCCAAACAGCGCCTGATGAAAGGCGGGTGCCAGCGGCGCCGCCTGCCCGCCTGCTGCCAGGTCGCGGCGGCGAAAATCAGCCACAACGGTGCAGCCGGTCAACTCCGCCAGCAGGCTGGGATTATCCAACTGATGTGTGTAGGCCGGGCCGCCATTATGGCCGCCTGGGGCGTGCTCAATGGTCTGCCCATGGCTGCCTACCGCCTGGATCTGTCCAGGCGAAAGTTGCTGTGCGGTCAGCAGGGCGTTCACTGCCTTGGCTTGCAGTCGGCAAAAGGCGTCTTCGGCGGCGGCCAATTCGGCAAAGCTCACTTCTTGTGCATGGCAAAGATGCAGCAACTGCTTATGCAGTGCGTCTGGCATTGCGACGGCAGTCGTCCCCAGCAGTTCTGGCGGCGTATCGCGGCCAATCGCCACCAGGGCGGCGTCAATGCCGTCAAGGCTGGTGCCTGACATCAGGCCAATATAATAATGCGGTGCAGATTTCATAAGACGACCCATACGAAGCGCGTTAAGGCTCAACCAATACCCGTGAGCATGGTAACATCGCCCACAATTTATTATCCGAACGCCAACAAGGCGATGCTTACGTGGAGAAAAGCAATGAGTGAGGTGGATCAGGCGCTAGCGTTGCTGTCGCGGGGGACCCATGAAATTCTGGTGGAGGATGAACTGCGCGAAAAGCTGGCCTCTGGCCGTACGCTGCGTATCAAGGCAGGTTTCGATCCCACGGCCCCCGATCTACATTTAGGGCACAGTGTCCTGCTGACCAAGATGCGCCAGTTCCAGGACCTGGGCCACACCGTTATCTTCCTCATCGGCGATTTCACCGGCCGTATTGGTGACCCCACCGGTAAAAGCGTGACCCGCAAACCGCTGACCGAAGCCGACGTTAAGGCCAATGCCGATACCTACAGGGAACAGGTATTTAAAATCCTTGATCCCGATAAAACCGAGGTGCGCTTTAACGCTGAATGGTTTGGCGACCTGACCGCCGCCAAGATGATCGAGCTGGCAGCGCAGAGTACCGTTGCGCGTATGCTTGAGCGCGACGACTTTGAAAAACGCTACAAGGCCAATCAGTCGATCGCCATCCACGAATTTCTCTACCCGCTGGTACAGGGCTACGACTCGGTCGCGTTAGACGCGGATGTCGAATTAGGCGGTACCGATCAGAAGTTCAACCTGCTGATGGGCCGGGAGATTCAAAAGCATTTCGGTCAGCAGCCGCAGGTGGTCATCACCATGCCGCTGCTTGAAGGTTTGGACGGCGTGCAGAAGATGTCCAAGTCGCTGGGTAACTATGTGGGTGTCGATGAAACGCCCGGCTTTATGTTCAACAAGCTGGTTTCCATGCCGGATACCCTGATCTGGCGCTATTTTGATTTACTGTCGCTGAAGTCGAACGAAGAAATCGAAGCGCTCAAGCAGAGCGTTGAGCAGGGCGCAAACCCGCGCGATGTCAAGATGGAGCTGGCGCGTGAGCTGATAGCGCGCTACCACGGCGACGAAGCTGCTGCCAACGCCCATCGATCAGCGGGTAATCAGTTGGCTGACGGCGAACTGCCAGAAGACCTGCCCGAAGTGGAAGTCGACTTTGAAGGGGGGAGTGAAGCGCCGATCGCTGCGGTTCTCAACCGTTCGGGGTTGACCAAGAACAGCGCCCAGGCGAAAGACATGCTCAAAAATGGCAGTGTCAAAGTGGATGGCGAGGCTGTGGCGCAAGACACCATGCTGACAACCGGCAAGGCTTACGTTATCCAGGCAGGCAAGAAACGTTACGCCCGTGTGACACTGCGCTAATTTTTTTCGCACGCCCCTTGCGTCCCCGCCAGCAACACCGTAAAGTACGCATCCGCTGCCGGGGACGCCCAGCGTTGCCAGCG